>DATHXZ010000098.1:0-1546 GCA_035459405.1 Chthoniobacterales bacterium | reverse complement strand
GCACCTCGCGCAGGGTGCTTCGTCCTGCGCATTCCGAGAGTTAAGCCAAGCAGCCTGCGCGAGGTCCTTCGCCTCTCCGCGGCTCAGGATGACTGCGCGCGCGGCGTGCGGCGACGCGCGAGGGCTGGACACCCGCGCCCTGACTGCCTCCTGCTCCTGCTCCTGCTCCTGATCCTGATCCTGATCCGAATCCCGCCCGCCGCGCCGCCGCTAGCGCAGAGATTAAGAGCAAGATCAGGATCAAGATTAGGATCAAGATTATGACGGCGAGCAGGAGGCGAGCATGCGCACGCCCGGCGTCCGTGCTACGTATTAGACTGTATGAACGAGTATTCGCAGCCAGGCTTCGGGAAAATTTCAGTGCATGGAGACGGCATGGGAGCACCCACCCCCGAGCTGGTTGAGAAACGGGCTCGCGAGATCGCATTGATCGACGAGCGCAACCCGGAAGAGTTTACCGATGCCGACTGGGAACAGGCGCGCCAGGAGCTGCTTGGTGTTTCCACCGGCGCAGCGCCCGAAGAGACTCCTGAGAATGCCGAGGCGGTCGAAGAGTGGAGCGAAGTCGCCGCCGACACTGGCACTCGCGCACCCCGCGCAGGCGTGGATGATGACGAGATGCTCGGCGAGCAGCTCTTTGCCGGCGGGCTCGAAGAAGGAATGCACGACAGCATGGTGCAGGCGCGAAAGGACGAGCTCAGCCAGGAAGGCGGAGTGATTGAAGGCGCCTGACGCGCAACTCGTCGACGGGAAAACTGGGACTCAGAGCAACGGGCGCAAGACGGCGCCCGATCGCGCGCAATCATTGGTTGAGCGCTACCGGCAGGTGCGCGATTTCACCTCGCGCTTATGTCGGAACCTCCAGCCAGAGGATTTCGTCGTGCAGTCCTGCCCCGATGTCAGCCCGACGAAGTGGCATCTCGCGCACACCACCTGGTTCTTCGAGACGTTCGTGCTGAAGGTCTGGATGCAGCGCTACCGCACCGAGGTGCCGCAGTACGCCTATCTCTTTAATTCCTACTACAACGCAGCCGGCGACATGCACCGGCGCGACCTGCGCGGCTTGATCTCGCGCCCCACCGTTGCCGAGACATATCACTACCGCCAGTCCGTCGACGACTGCCTGATCAAGCTGCTCGAAAGCGCGCACGACACGCTCCTCGACGATATCGAGCCAGTGCTCGTGCTCGGCCTGAACCACGAGCAGCAACACCAGGAGCTGCTGGTTACCGACATCAAACACGTCTTTGCGCAGAACCCGCTCTATCCCGTTTTCGAATCCGCAGCCGCAGAGCCGGCGCGCCGCAAAGTGGCACCCCAGCGATTTGTCGAGTTTGACGAAGCGATGGTTTCCATCGGCCACAACGGCGACGCATTCTCGTACGACAACGAAGGCCCGAATCATCGCGCGTTCGTGCCGGCGTTTTCGATCTCGAACCGCCCCATCACGAACGGCGAGTACCTCGCCTTCATCGACGCTGGCGGCTACACGCGTCCGGAATTCTGGCTGTCGCTCGGATGGACGGCCGTGCAAGAGCAGCGCTGG
>DATHXZ010000097.1:0-2778 GCA_035459405.1 Chthoniobacterales bacterium | reverse complement strand
TAGATTCTGCATGTGAACGCGGCCGCGCTGGAACAGTGTGATGACGAGCAGCTCCGGCAGGATCGAACCGGCGAGGACCGTCGCCACCACTACGAACGCGAGCCCGTAGACGCGCTTCACGTCTGCGGCGCGGTTCAACAGCTCGGTGAACGGCGGGTGCAGGTAATACGCGGCGAGTACCGTGAGCATCAGCGCCTGGATCACGAACGCTGGCAACGCATTCGCGCGGACCGCTTCGCAGCCGATCGTCAGCGGCGTGCGACGGTGAGATTGCGCGGCTGGCGGCATGCGCGACAAGCTGAAGCTTCTGCCTCGCTCAGCAAGCGGATTTGCACGGGGTTGCGCGTTGGACGTCGCGTCGGCTCCGAGCTAAAATGCACGGTGCGGCTTCCCGGCAAATCTCCTCTGCATTCTCTGCTTCTGGACGAGCTGACGGAGCGCGTCACAGCGGCCGGTGAGCGCTCGTATCGAGCCAGGCAGATTGCCGACTGGCTGTACAAAAAGCGCGTCGCATCCTATGACGAGATGACTGATGTGCCCAAGGCGCTGCGCACCGCGCTGGCGGCCGAGTTCGACATCTACAAGCCGGAAGTCGTTCGTGTTCTCGGCTCGAAGGACACCACACAGAAATTCCTGTTCCGCCTGCGAGACGGAAGCTTGATCGAGGCGGTGCTGATCCCCGCCTCCCCTGCGCTTTACGGCGAGACGTCGGATCGACGGACGATCTGCGTGTCGAGCCAGGTCGGCTGCGCCTATGGGTGTAAATTCTGCGCGAGCGGGCTGGAAGGCTGGACGCGCAACCTCGAGGCGGGCGAGATCGTGCAGCAGCTGATCGCTGTGGAAGAACACAGCGGCGACCGCATCGACAACGTCGTCTTCATGGGGATGGGCGAGCCGCTCGCGAACCTGAAGAATCTCAAGCGCGCCATTCAGATCATCAACCAGCCGTGGGGGCTCGAGATCGGCGCCCGCCACATCACAGTCTCCACGAGCGGTCTCGCGCCACAGATCCGCGAGCTTGCGGACGATCCGACGCAGTTTCGCCTCGCGCTCTCATTGCACGGAGCCACCGACGAAGTGCGCAGCCAGATCATGCCGGTAAATCGCAAGTATCCGCTGAAGGTGCTGCTCGAAGCGTGCGATTACTACGTGTCGAAGAAACGGCGGATGCTGTTCGAGTACATCCTCATCAACGGGATCAACGACAGCGACGAACAGGCGCACGCGCTTGCCACAATCGCGCGGCGTCTCTCAGCCAAGATCAACCTGATCCCCTACAACACCGTCGAAGGGCTCGAGTGGACAAGGCCTCCCCGGCCGCGCCAGGAGCGGTTCCAGTCCATTCTGCGCGAACATGAAGTCGTCTCCACACTGCGGCGCGAAAAAGGCCACGACATCGCAGCGGCTTGCGGACAGCTGCGGCTGCAAGCAAAACGCGACGCTGCAGCTACGATTCCCCGCGAAATTGCGGCCGCCAAGTAGCACGCGCCGACGCGCAAAACACCTTTTGCGCAGCCCGTTAAGCGGGATTAAAGAAAAACATGCCGGGCTACGATCATCAGCCGGACCGAGCTTGGGACGAGTACGACTGGGAGCGTTTCCTGCAGCAGCAGGATCACAAGACCGAGAAGTACATGGAGCTGCTCGAGAAGTATCTCGATCACCCGCAGCGCGATCAGATCATCGCCAAAGAGATGGGTTGGACGCAGCTGCTGACGGGTGAGGAGTGGACCGACGAAGTCGACGCGATGCTCGCTGACGAAAGCGCGAGCGAAGAGGCCGAAGCGCAGCAGGCCGAGGCAGGCGGCTCAAGCTCGGACGGATTCGAGGATCACAGCCTCTATCGCGCCGCGTTTGCGCTCACCATCTGGATCGATCAGCTGTTCGACGACCATCCGTCGCTGCAGAATGAGCCTTCCGCGGTGAAACTCGCGACCCACTCGGCGCTCGCGAGCGCCAAGCTGGCCGCAGCGTTAAGCGACGACGATGTGGACGAACTCGGGATGACGATCGCCTACCTCAAGCGCGCGCTGAAGGCGATCACGATGTCGATGGAAGCCGCCGCGCAGATGCTCACCGACAGGGTGATCTCACCCCGGCAGCACACGGCTTTGAAACAGCGCCTGTTTCAGGTGCGCGATGGCATCATCACCCTCATGGGTGAGTATCGCGGCGAGTGGCTGCGGCGCTTCGGTCGCCTCTAAGCCCGAAAGTGTTCGGGGGTGAATAACTTAGCCGTGCGCGCGTCCAATTTGATGCACAAGGAAGCGACCCTGGCTGAGGCCGAAGTCCCCGACGCCGATCTGGTAAAGCGTTGCCAGGACGGAGACGCGGAGGCCTTCGACCAGCTAGTGGGCCGCTACCGGACGCGAGTTTTCGGAATGATCTACAACATGGTACATAGCGAGCAGGACGCCTGGGATTTGGCCCAGGACAGTTTCCTGAAGGCGTGGAAATCGATCGGCCGCTTCCGTGGCCAGTCGAGCTTCTACACCTGGATCTATCGTATCGTGATGAACGTCACCATCGACTGGCTCCGCAAGAAGCAGGTCAAAGGCTCGGGCGCGGAGTTCGACGATGCCGTGCAGCTGAAGGAGATTGATCCGGCCTCGCGGACGGTGCCGCATGCGGACGCGCTGCCGCACGAGAAGATGCAGCACGGCGAGATTCGCGGCCGGATTGACGCCGCCATCGCCCAGCTGTCGCCGGAGCATCGCGCGGTCATTTTGATGAAGGAAATCGACGACATGCAATATCACGAGATCGCAGAAGCGCTCG
>DATHXZ010000096.1:0-3189 GCA_035459405.1 Chthoniobacterales bacterium | reverse complement strand
CCGCACAGCAGCTGGGCGGCGATCGAGGACCCATGGCAAAAGTCAGCGTAAACAACGTCTACAAGGTCTACCCGGGGGAGAAGGGGGGCGACGTCACGGCAGTAAACGACGTCAGCCTGGAGATCGCCGACCGGGAGTTTGTTGTGCTCGTCGGGCCTTCCGGCTGCGGAAAATCGACCACGCTGCGCATGATCGCCGGCCTCGAGGAAATCTCGCGCGGCGACATCTTCATCGGCGACAAACGGGTCAACGACGTTCCGCCGAAGGATCGCGACATCGCGATGGTGTTTCAGAACTACGCGCTCTACCCGCACATGAGCGTCTACGACAACATGGCGTTCGGCTTGAAGCTGCGGAAGTTCCCGAAAGCCGAGATCAAGAAACGTGTGCAGGACGCGGCGGCGATCCTCGGGATCGAAGAACTACTCGAGCGCAAACCGAAGGCGCTTTCCGGCGGTCAGCGGCAGCGGGTGGCGGTTGGCCGCGCGATCGTGCGCCAGCCGAAGGTGTTCCTGTTCGACGAGCCGCTCTCAAACCTCGACGCCAAGATGCGCGTCCAGATGCGCACCGAGATCACGAAACTCCACCAGCGCCTACAGGCGACGATGGTGTATGTGACGCACGACCAGGTCGAAGCGATGACGATGGGCGATCGGATCGTCGTCATGAACAAGGGCGTCGTGCAGCAGAACGACACGCCACTGACGCTCTACAACGCGCCGGTGAACCTGTTCGTCGCGGGCTTTCTCGGCAGCCCGCCGATGAACATCCTGCACGGCATGCTCAAGCAGGATCGGGATGCGCTCGTTTTCAGCGAGCTGGAAGGTGGCACGATCCAAGTGCGGCTGCCGGCATCAGAGCGGCCGGGCGCGCGGGAGTTTATCGGGAAACCGATGCTGCTTGGCATCCGGCCGGAGGATATCGAGGTGGCTCAGTTCACGAAGGGCCAGGAGAAAGCTCCGGCAAGTTTCCCGGCGGTCGTCGATATCGTGGAGCCGATGGGTGCCGAGACGAACCTCTACCTGCAGACCGGCGCCCACACGGTCGTCTGCCGGAGCCAGCGGGCGCTTGACCACCGGGAAGCCGGCCATCGGATGCAGTTCGAGCTGGACGTCAGTAAGGCGCACCTGTTCGATCCGACGTCGACGCTGCGCATTGTCTGAAATCGCGGCTTGGTCGACCCGATCCGGCCGTCGAGATAAGTTACGTCAGCCTAGACGTTTGCCGCGCGAGGACCCTGGCTTCGCGCCTGCGATTCTTCACCGGTTAGCCCCGCTCGGATGTCGAGTTTGTCGCTTGAACCCAAGCGTGATGCAAAAGTTTCGTGAAATTTAAACATTGCGTTTAAAAGAGCTTTACGGGTAATGTCGCGACCGATAGAAGGACTCTAAGCCCGTGAACCAACAACTACTCTCCGAAATCGGCCGCACCCAGCGGTTGGAAATCATCAATACCCTGAAGCGCACCCGAGGCCTCTCGGTCAACGAGCTCGTCGCGAAGATGAAGATGAGTTACATGGGCATAAAACAGCATTGCCTCACGCTCGAGCGCGACGGATACCTCGATACCTGGCGCCGCCCCCAAAAAATGGGTCGCCCGGAGATGGTCTACCGCCTGACGCGCCGCAGCCACGATCTCTTCCCCTGCGATAGCAACGACCTGACGCTCGAGCTGCTGAAGTCGAGCAAGGAAATCTACGGCGTAAATGCCGCCGAGAAGCTGCTTTACCACGTGTTCGAGCGGAAGACCGCGACACTGAAATCGAAGGTGAAGGGCGCTAGCGTGGCCGATCGCGCGAAGTGGCTGGTGAAGGAACGCGAAAAAGAAGGCTTCATGTCGCAGTTCATCACCGACGAGAAGGACGGCGGGGCGCAGATCCTCGAGTGCCATTCGCCGATTATGAACCTGGTCGACGAATACCCGATCGTCGGCCGACTCGAGCAGGATCTGATCGAAGCCGTCCTCGGCACACCGGTTCGGCGCGAAGAGACTCGCACCTCGGGCCTCTACGAGTGCGCATTCTACTTTGCCCTCGATGCCGCATCGACAAAGGCTCCAAGCCTGAATGGGGTCGACGGTGTCGCGAAGGTAGCGGCTTAAAAGTCGTCCGCGTCCAAAAGACGGTCGGCAGGGTAGCGTCCGCGCTCGCAGCGGACGGTGCGACATTGCACCGCGGCGAACCGATCGGCTGCGACAGCGCCGCTGCAGCCGACCCTGCGGCGCATGGCGCAGAATTCACTTTCGCCTCTGCGCTAACTAGCTTTCTTCAAAGCCCATGCCGCCCCGGGCTTTCCCCACCGCTGTCATCGAGAACATCCAGCCGCTCATCGACGGCGGCCGGTATCCGGTTAAAAGGGTCGTCGGCGAGGACCTGGTCGTCGAAGCGGACGTGTTCAAGGACGGCCACGACGTGGTCGCGGCGATCCTGAAGTGGCGGATCATAGGCGATTCGCGCTGGCACGACACCGGCATGACGCCCGTCGGGAACGACCGCTGGCGCGGCACTTGTACGCTCTACGAGAACACGACGTACGAGTACACGGTCGAGGCGTGGGCGGACACGTTTGCCGGCTGGCAACACGAGTTCGCTGCGAAGCACAAAGCAGGGATCGCGAACCTGACGAGCGAAACCCTGGAAGGTGCCGCCTTGCTCGACGATGCAAGGAGGCGCGCGCGCCATTCTCCCGCTGACGCACAGCGTTTACGCGAGCTCGCCGAGCTCATCCGCACGAGCGACAACGCGCAGATCAACCGGATCGCGCATTCCGGCGAGCTCGAGGTGTTGATGCACACCTATCCGGACCGATCAGCCGCCACGCAATACGCCCCCCCGCCACGCGTGATCGTCGATCGCATAGCATCCCGCACAGCAGCTTGGTACGAATTCTTCCCCCGCTCTGCTGAAGGCCGCGGCGATAAGGGATCGACATTCCGCGACTGCCTCCCGCGCGTCGATGATGCCAGGGCGATGGGCTTCGACGTCATCTATTTCCCGCCCGTCCACCCGATCGGCTTCGCAAACCGCAAGGGGCGCAACAATTCCGTCACCAGCCAGCCGGGCGAGCCTGGTGTGCCGTACGCGATCGGCAATCGTCACGTCAATGCGCCCAACGGCGGCGGGCACAAGGATGTCGAGCCGGAGCTCGGCACGCTCGAGGACTTCGACTGGCTCGTGGGCGAAATCCACGC
>DATHXZ010000095.1:0-8301 GCA_035459405.1 Chthoniobacterales bacterium | reverse complement strand
AGAGCCACGAATACGAGAACTGCTTCGGGTTCAGGAACGCGCCGACTACGCACAGCACGAGCGCGATGGCCGCGACTGCGCCAGCAATCATCGACAAGCCAGCGAACCGGCTTCCCTCGAAATACTGGCCTTCCGGCGTAGGCACCGCCTGCGATCGTTCGCTCATTGCTTCTCCAGTTCGATGCGGGCGTCGGGCGGCACGTCAGCCGGCGTGGCGTTTTGGGCGCGCTGCAACGCGCGCAGATAAGCGATGATCGCCCAGCGATCGTGCACCGTCACGTTGTGGCCATAGCCGAACATCGTGTTCTTCCCATGCGTGATGGTGTGGAAAATTTCTCCGTCGGACATGTCGCGGATGCGCTGGTCGAGCAACGAGATGATTGTCGCCATGCCGTACTGCTTCACGATGCCGTCGCCCGCCGCTGCGGGGCCGTGACAGACGGCGCAGTTGATGTTGAAGCGCTCCTGACCGCGCTGCATTAAGTCGGCGGTTACTGGCATCGGAATTCCGGTGCCCCAAGTCGCGCCCATTTTGCCGGTGTTGGTGTAGTCGGTCCCGGCGGTGAACGCGAGGCGGTCAGGGCCTTCCGCGGCTGGCGGAGTCACAGGGGCACCCGGACTCGCCGCTGCGTTCGCGTTTCGCATTTCGTAACCGATCGGCACCGTGCCGGGCACGGGCGGACGACTGCCGCGCCCGTCCGTGAAGAATCCGAGCGGCGCCTGCGGGCGCACCTTCGGCTGATAATCCATGTCTGGGAAAATCATGATCGGCGGGTTGGTCGTTTTGGTGCCGCGGAACCCGAGCACCGACACCATTGCGACGCCGAGCAGGAAGAAGATGAGGAAGAAAGCGCGGAGCATATCAGTGGAATGACCAATGACGGATGACGAATGACGAATGACCGCCCGCAGTGCCATCCGAGAACTGTCCACGACAGCTCCGGATCACTCGGATTTCATCATCCGTCATTGTTTCGGAATTCGTCATTCGTGCTTCGTCATTTCTATCAGTCTTCGTGAATCACCGTGAGGTGTTGCCCACCGGTTTGCTGAAGTAGTTGCCGCGCTTCAGTCTCGGTGAACCGCGGGTCGCGCGCTTCGATCACCAGGAAGAAGCTATCGTTGGTCGCGCGGCTGAAGCGGTTCCAGTTGAACACCGGATGATGCCAGCGCGGCAGCCCGTTCATGATCAGCATGGAGAAGAAGCAGGTGAACGCGGCGAAAAGCACCGTCAGCTCGAACATGATCGGGAAGAACGCCGGCACTGTGCGCCAGTCGTACGGCTTGCCGTGGACGACGAGCGGATAAATGAACCACGAGGGCCCGAACGTCAGCGTGATCGCGGTGAAGAAGCCGGTGATGCCGCCGATTAACACCGGCGCGCTCAGCCACGATTTGCCGAGCCCCATCGCGTCGTCCATTCCGTGAATCGGGAACGGCGAGTGAACATCCCAGCGTTTGAAGCCGGCATCACGGATGCGCTGCGCCGCTTCATACAGCGCCGCGGCGCTCGGGTATTCCGCGCCCATACCGTAGACCTTGTTGCCGGACGGCGTCCTCATCGGGTGCGCTCCTTCTGGCTTCCCAGTTGAACGTTGGATGTTGGAGGTTGGACGTTGGACGTTTTCCTCTCCGCAAAAGCAGAAACGTCCAACGTCCAACGCTCAACGTTCAACGTCCAATTCAGACAAGTCGTCATTGCGTGCGCTCCATCCCCCCAGCCGCGACCGGATGATGCCCCTCAGGTGTCGCGTGATGATGCGGATCGGCTTCCGGCAGCACGATCTTCACTTCCGACATCGCGATCATCGGCAGGAACCGAATGAAGAGCAGGAAGAGCGAAAGGAAGATGCCGAACGTGCCGATGAAGGTCCAAATATCCACCCACGTGGCGTGGAACATTCCCCATGACGAAGGGAGGAAGTCGCGATGGATGCCACCGACGATGATGATGAAACGCTCGAACCACATGCCGGCGTTCACGCACATGCAGACGAAGTAGACAATGTAGACGTTGAAGCGGAAGCGCTTAAACCAGAAGAGCTGCGGCGCAACCGTGTTGCAGAAGAGCATGCCCACCCACCAGTACCACCAGTAGGGACCGAAGACGCGGTTGTAGAACGCGTAGCGCTCGAACTGATTGCCGCTGTACCAGGCGATGAAAAATTCCATCGCGTAGGCGTAGCCGACGATCGATCCCGTCAGCAGGATGATCTTCGCCATCTTATCGACGTGCTGCGGGGTGATGACATCGTGCAGCTTGTAAATGGCGCGCGCCGGGATTAGCAGCGTGAGCACCATGGCGAATCCACCGAAGATGGCGCCCGCGACAAAGTAAGGCGGGAACACCGTCGTATGCCACGTCGGAATGACCGACGTCGCGAAGTCGAAGGAAACGACGCTGTGCACTGAAAGCACGAGCGGGGTCGAGAGACCCGCGAGGAGCAGATACGCCATCTCGTAATGGCGCCAGTTGCGGTTCGATCCGCGCCAGCCGAGGGCGAAGATGCCGTAGAGCAGCTTCTGCAGTTTGCCTTTTGCGCGGTCGCGCAGGGTGCCGAGATCCGGGATCAGGCCGGTGTACCAGAAGAGCACTGAAACCGAGAAGTAAGTCGATACCGCGAATACGTCCCAGAGCAGCGGCGAGCGGAAGTTCGGCCAGATGCCGTAATTGTTAGGCACCGGCGCGAGGAACCACGCCATCCAGACACGGCCGACGTGCACGCCAGGGAAGATCGCGGCGCAGATAACCGCGAAGAGCGTCATCGCTTCGGCCGCGCGGTTGATCGATGTACGCCATTTCTGGCGGAGCAGGAAGAGAATGGCGGAGATTAGCGTGCCGGCATGGCCGATACCGATCCAGAAAACGAAGTTGGTGATGTCCCACGCCCAGCCGACCGGGTGATTCAATCCCCAGACGCCGACGCCTGTCGCAATCTGGTAACCGAGGCAGAAAAGTCCGATGCCGGCCACCATCGCGCTGATCGCGAACGACACCCACCACCACCGCGGTGCCGCGCCTTCGTTCACGCCGGCGATCCGCTCGGTGATCCACGCGAAGTTCCGATTGCTCAGGACTAACGGCACACGTGCGAGCTTCCGCTCGACCGAAGCGGAAGCTTCCGCCGCCATCACGTCCGGAACTGTGGTGCTGGTGGTGCCGTTCATGTTCTGGGAGCGCACGCGCCTCGCGTGCTGGAAAGGGCGCCCCACCCTTTCGCACTTGTGTTCATCAGTAAATCGCAGGGAAGCGCATTGCCGCAGTGGGAAGATTGTTTCGGCGCGGCGCCGAAACCAGCACGCGAGGCGCGTGCGCTCCGGGAATGTAGCCGCGTTTGCCGAGCTGATCGTTCGCTCATCACGGATGTCCTGCGGGGTTCAGCTTGCCTGGATTCTTCTGCTCCATGTCGTGCTCACCTTTGTCTTCGTGGTGAGCTTCCGCATCCTTCGGGCTCGCGACTGCGATGCGGTGCGCGTCCGGCATCTTCGGGTTCGGATTGCGGAGCCGTGCGAGATAGCTGGTCCGCGTCCTCACGTTCAAGTATTCGAGCAGCCGATAATTGCGGTCCTGCTGCTTGATCTTCGAGACGCGGCTTTCGGGATCGGCGATGTCGCCGAAGACGATGGCTTCCGTCGGGCAGGCTTGCGCGCATGCGGTCGTGAATGAATCACGCGGGATGCGCTTGTCGGGCGACGCCCCCGCGCGCGCCTGGGCGCTGATCTTTGCCTCTTGGATGCGCTGCACGCAGAACGTGCATTTCTCCATCACGCCGCGCATGCGCACGGTGACGTTCGGATTCTTCTGCAGCTTGATCGTGTCCGGCGTGCCCTTCTTCGTCAGCGGGCCGAGATACTCCTGATTGACGTTGAACCCAAGCTTCTCCGTCAGACCGATTTTCTTCGTGCCGACGGGCCGATTATTGTAATCGAAATAGTTGAAGCGCCGCACCTTGAACGGGCAGTTGTTCGCGCAATACCGCGTGCCGATGCAGCGGTTATAGGCCATTACGTTCAGGCCGTCCTCGCTGTGGACCGTCGCGTTGACCGGGCAGACGGTCTCGCACGGCGCGTTCTCGCAATGCTGGCAGAGCATCGGCTGATGCACCATCTCCGGCTCGTCCGGAAACTCGCCGCGGTCCTGATTGAATTCTTTCGCGCTCGCAAAGTAGCGATCGATCCGCAGCCAATGCATCGAACGTCCGTTCGCCACCTGCACCTTGCCGACGATCGGCACGTTGTTCTCCGCGTGGCAGGCAACGACGCACGCGCTGCAGCCTGTGCAGACGTTCAGGTCGATCGCCATGCCCCACTGTTGTTCAGCGGTATAAGCAGCCGGCGTGTACATGCTCGGCAACTTCGGCGGGAGATGCTCGTCACCGCCCATCTTCTTCACGAAAGTGGGATCTTCGCGGTAGCCGTCGAGTGTCGCTTCGCGCACGAGCGCACGGCCTTCGATGCTCCAATGCTCCTGCGTGGTTACCAGGTTGTACTTCCCGCCTTTTTTGGCGACGTGGACCGCGGTGACCGTCTTGCCGTCCGCGGTGATGAAGTGCGGGTTCGTGCTCGTGCGGATGACGTAAGCGTTGAAGCCGGTCTCTTCGCCCCCGGCGCCGGAGTCCTTTTCGCCACCACCCGCATATGGAAGCGGCCCGGGCGTCGCAACCCTCCGGGCGTAGCCGAGCGGGATGGTGATGGAGTTATCAGCATGACCCGGCAGCACCATCGCGGCCGCGGTCATCGAGCGCTTCACGTTGTTCTTGTTCGCGTCCAGCATCTCCTCGGTGACGGTGATCTCGATCAGGTCGCCCGTTTCGATCTTGTGATGCTTCGCCAGCGCCGGGCTCATGAGCGCGGCGTTGTCCCAGGTCAGCTTCGTGATGGGATCCGGCATCTCCTGGAGCCAGCCGTTGTTGATGTAACGGCCGTCATCGACGGAGTAGCTGCGCACGAGCACGACCTCGGGCGAGTCCGGGGTTGGGTTCTGCGGCGCGGACCAGAGATTGTGTGCGACGCCACCGGCTGCGTTCGAGTTGAACGTCGGCGGCTTGTCGCGCACCGGCACATGCGCGGCGAAACCGTCGCGCAACAGCTGCGACCATGCGGCATTGAAATCTCCCGGAGGCGCGGTCGCGCGGAAAGTCTCCTGCACGAGTTCCGGGCCTTCGATCTTCGCGCCACCACCAATCCCGTTCAGCAGCTCGATTTCCGAGACGCCGTCAAACAACGGCAGGATCATCGGCTGAATCGCGACGTAGCCGCCCTCGGAAGTCAGCGCGTCGCCCCAGGACTCGAGGAAGTGTGCCAGCGGCACGTGCCACTTTGCAGCTTTCGACGTCTCGTCTTCGTAGTACCCGACGCGGATCACATCCGGCACCTTCTTTTGCAGGTCGACCCAGTTCAGCGACTGCTTCGTGGCACGATCTTCAGCGAGACCCCGAGGTGCATTATAAACCGGATCGCCGCCGATGATGACGAGCTGCTTGATGCGGCCGGCGTTAATCTCGGAAGCGAGCTGCAGGATGCTGTTCGTGCGCGCATTGCGCGGGAACTCGCGGATGAGCACCGTCGCGCCGACATTTTTCAGCGCCGCGTTGATCGCGTAGGTCATCAACTGCACCACGACCGGCTGCTGCGGGCTCGCGATCACCAGGCTCGCCCCCGGTTTCGAGATCAGGTCGTTCGCGCATTCGCTGAGCCATTGCTCATCGAACTTCATGCCGTTCGGCGGCGCCTGAAGCGTCGCGATCACTGCGCCGAGGCCGGCGTCCTTCGTCGCAACCGCGACCTTACCCGCGAGCGCGTGCGCAAACGCCGGAATCTGGCTCGCCGGAATCCGGTAGCGATGGTCCGCCATCGCGCCGGTGAGCGTGTAGCGGTTCTCGACAACGTAGAGCCGGTTCATCGAGTCCTTCGCGGACCCGACACGACGGCGCGAAGCCCAGGCGCGCGACGACTGCACGTCGCCTTCGCCGCAATCGAGAAAATCGCTGCCTAATGAGAGCACAACGTCAGCGCGCTCGAGCCGCGGCACGAGCCGCGAATTGTCGCCGAAGCTGATCTGCGTCGCAAAATTCTGCGCCTCGCTCAGGAGCGGCTCGTATTGCGCCCAGCGCATGCGCGGGAACATCTTCTCGAGCTGTCCACGCAGACGATCGCGCGTGGGCGAAAGCGCTTCTTCGACGAGGAAGGCGAGTCCAGAGCCACCGTCCGCGCCCAGCTGCGGGCGAATCTCCGCGAGATACTTCTCGAACTCTTCGCGACTGCTTTCCTTCCCCTCACGCACGAAACGCTTCGAACGCGCCGGATCGTAGAGATCGAGCACCGAAGCCTGGGCAAACGCATCCGTCGCGCCGCCACTCGACGGGTGCAGCGGGTTGCCGTCCACCTTGATCGGGCGGCCGTCGACCGTCGTCACAACGAGCGGCAATGCACCAGTCCGCCGCGGCATCGCCGTCGAGTAGTAAAGCGCCTTGCCCGGAATCGCCCACTCAACGCCTTTCGAGAACGGCACGAGGTGATTCTCCGGCCGGCGGCAGCTGCTCATGCCCAGCCCCGCGAGCGCCATCGACGCGCCCATTAGTTTCAGGAAGCTGCGACGCGAAACCTCGCCGCCTTCCATTTCCGCCGCGCCGGCCGGGAACTCCCGCTCGAGCCACTGGCGGAACTCCGGCGTGTCACTCAACTCGCCGACGCTGCGCCAATAGCGCTTCCCGGTCGCTGCTTCCGGTGGATGTTCAAAAACGCGCTTCATCTTGGGAGTGCACGCGCCTCGCGTGCTGGTGAAGGCGGCCCGCCTTCACGAACTTTCAGGTTAAAGGCTAAAGCTCGGGTGTGCGACTGCGATCCAAGACTGTTTCGGCGAGGCGCCGAAACCAGCACGCGCGGCGCGTGCGCTCCCGGCACGAATTCGTCGCTGTTGGTGAAACGAAAGCTCATCGGTGGCACCCCTGGCAATTCAATGGCGGCTGGATGTTCCAGCGCTCTTTTAACGTCTGGCCGATCTCCTGTTGCGTGAGCTGCGGCTTCTTCGAGAAGTCTTCCTTCGCATCCTTTGGCTGTCCGTATTTCGCCACAAATTCCGCCGGGTTCACGTCCTTCGGGTCCCATGCGAGGTTGTACACCTGATCGACGGGCCGCAGGTGATTCTCCGGATTGCGATGGCACTCCAGACACCACGCCATGCTGTGCGGCTCGTGGTGCTGCACGACACGCATTTCATGCACGGGGCCGTGACAGCTATGGCAGCTGATGCCGCGATTCACGTGCGCCGCGTGATTATAGAAAGCGAAGTCTGGCGTGCGATGTATCTGCACCCACTCGACCGGCGCGCCCGTTTTCCAGCTCGCGCGCACCGGCTCGAGCTTCGGGTTATCCTTCTGCACCTGCGAGTGGCAGGCCATGCAGGTCTGCGTCGGCGGCAGATTCGAGTGCGCCGCCACGTCGACGAAGCTGTGGCAATAACGGCAATCCATCCCGAGCTGTTGCACGTGAATGTCGTGCGGGAACGGGTTCGGCTGGATCGGCTCGTAACCCACGCGCGTGTATTTCGGTGTCGCGTAATACCACGTCGCGCCGGTGAGCGCGCTCACGGTGACGACGAGGCAGATCAGAATCTTAAGCGGAAGCCAATTGGACGAGCGTGGGAAAAAGTTCGCCATACAGGACTAGCGAACCGCCGTGTGACACGCTCGCAGCCGACACTCTGAAAACGCGAAAGGCTGCTGGCGAGGATGTGCTTCGCTGACAGGTTCTGAATTATAAAAACAACAGCGCGAAGCCACAGTGACGGCCACTCTATGAACCGCACTTGCGATGGCAAAAGGAAAATCGTTCACGCGCAAAATTCCGTCACAAAATCGTTGCGCGATCTCCGTTTCAAGAGAGATCGCGCGCATCGATCACTTCAACGCGCGAGGGCGTCAAGCCAAACCCCTGTCATTCGGAGCGAAGTCGAGGAAGCCCGTCGTGTCATCGCACAGTTCCGCAGCGGGATTCTTCGACTCCGCTTCGCTCCGCTCAGAATGACATCCGTTGTGGTGAGATGATTGAGTGAGGCTTCATTAGCGAAGCTGACGACGTTTCACCGCATCGCGCGCGAAAACATTGCGGAAGATGAGCGAAGCCGAACGCCCAAAACGGGGCCGCCTGCGATCATGGATCGTGACGCTGTTGTTTTTGCTGCTCGGGCTGGTGCTCATTCCGGCCGCGCTGCTCTACTTCCGTCAGCATTCGTTCATTTATCACCCGCGGAAGTACACGCCCGGCTACGAGCGCGTGCTCCCGCCCGGCGCGTTGCAGCTG
>DATHXZ010000094.1:0-6077 GCA_035459405.1 Chthoniobacterales bacterium | reverse complement strand
TCGAGCGCCACAAGATGGGCGGCGATTGCCTGAACTTCGGCTGCGTCCCGAGCAAGGCGCTGATTTCATCCGCGCGGCTGGCGCAGCAGATGCGTGAAGCGGACCGATGGGGGCTGCGGAACCAGGAGCCGCAGTTCGCGTTTCGCGATGTGATGGAGCGGATGCGCTCACGCCGGGCGAAGATCGCACCGAATGATTCGCAGGAGCGCTTCGAGTCGTTAGGCGTGGATGTGTTTCGCGGCGAGGCGCGGTTTGTCTCGCCGCATGAGGTGGAAATCTCGCCCTCACCTCAATCCTCTCCCCGGGGGAGAGGAGGATGCGAAGCGCCAGGTGAGGGGTGGAGGCTGCGCGCGCGTAATTTCGTCATCGTCACCGGCAGCCGCGCGGCGATCCCACAGCTCGAAGGCATCAACGACGTGCCGTTCTTTACGAATGAGACGGTGTTCGACGAGCTGCACGAGCAGCCGGAGAGCATGCTTATTCTCGGTGGCGGGCCGATCGGTTGCGAGCTGGGTCAGGCATTCAGCCGGCTCGGCGTAAAGGTGACGATCGTGCAGAACGTCGATCAGCTGCTGCCGCCGGAAGACCGTGATGTGGCGGAGTTCATGCAGAAACGGTTCGCTGCTGAAGGCATCGACGTGCGGCTGAATGCGACGAGCAAGCGGGTGCGATCGGAGAAAGGCCGCATCATTCTCGAGACGAACGATGGCGAGATCGCAGCCGACACGCTGCTGATCGCCGCCGGACGCACGCCGAACCTCGAGGGCTTGGATCTCGCCGCCGCGGGCGTGAAGCACAACGAGCACGGCGTCGAAGTGAACGACTATATGCAGACGTCGCAGCCGCACATCTACGCTGCGGGCGATATCGCGAACCGTCTCAAGTTTACGCACACGGCTGATTCCACCGCGCGCGTCGTTGTGCGGAATATTCTGATGCCGCTGCAGCTCCTAAGACAAAAGGTCGACTGCGCGGCGGTGCCCTGGTGCACCTACACCGACCCGGAAGTGGCGCACGTCGGGCTTGGCGAAAAAGAAGCGATGAAACGCGGCACGGCTTACGACCTCTTCACTGTCCCACTCGAAGAACTCGATCGTGCGGTGGTCGAGAGTAAAGAAGCCGGGTTCGCGAAAATCCTGACCCGCAAAGGTTCCGACGAGATCCTCGGAGCCACGATCGTCGCACCACATGCAGGCGATCTCCTGCACGAATTCGTGCTCGCGATGAGTGCTGGCGTGGGTCTTGGCAAAATCGCAGCGACTGTCCACGCCTATCCGACCTTGGCCGAGCTCGCGCGCAAGGCAGGCGACAAATACAACAAGACGCGGCTGACGCCATTCGCGAAAAAGTTGTTCGGCTGGCTCTACGCTCGCGCGCGTAAGTGACTGTGTGAGCGGTCGGGCAAAAGCAGTTGCGTTCGATGTGATTGGAACGCTTTTCGACATTTCGCCGCTGGATGGGCGGCTGATGGCGATAGGGCTGCCGCAAGGTTCTTTGGAAGTGTGGTTCGCACGCGTTCTTCGCGACGCCTTCGCGCTGGAGGTGAGTGGCGACTTTCGTCCGTTTCGAGAGGTTGCCAGTGGTGCGCTGCGCGTACTACTCGAACAGCACAGCGTTGCCACCACATCGCAGAACATCGAGCAGGTGCTATCCGCGTTCGCGCAATTACCGGCGCACGATGATGTCGAACCGGCGTTTCGACTGCTACGTGATGCGGGTATTCCGATCGCGCTGCTGACGAACGGCAGCAACGAGACGACACGCAAGATGATCGAGAACGCCGGGCTCGCAGATTACGTCGCCCACTATTTCTCGATCGACGACGTGAAGCACTGGAAGCCGCGGCGTGAGGCCTACCTGCACGCCGCGAATGCGTTGAACGTCGCGCCTGAGGAGCTCGCGCTGGTCGCCGCGCATGATTGGGACACACACGGTGCTGGCGCGGCGGGGCTGATTAGCGCCGGCGTGCTGCGGAAGCCGTTCTCGAACGCCTTCCACTCGCTGGATATCACCGGCGACACGCTTGTCGAAGTGGTCGAGAAGCTCCTGATGGGAAAGGACGCACATTGATGGATTTCATCCGCAAGTACTGGAAATGGATCGCGCTCGTCGTCGTCCTGATCGCACTTTCCACCGCGGCAGCATTCCTGCCGGTGAAGGATTGGGTGAAGGCGTTCAGCGATTGGGTGCGAACGCTCGGGCCGGTCGGCATCGCGGTGTTCATCGGCGTCTACGCGCTGGCGACTGTTCTGTTTTTACCGGGCTGGATCTTCACTGTTGCCGCCGGTCTGGTCTACGGCGTCGTGGGAGGCACAGCAGTAGCGCTGACTGGCGCGGTGATCGGCGCGACGCTCGCGTTTCTCTGCGGGAGATACCTGGTGCGGAAGCGGGTCGAGTCCGCCACGAAGGGCAACCGAAAGTTCGCGGCGATCGACAAAGCAATTGGCGAGCAGGGCTGGAAAATCGTTGGGCTGCTACGACTCAGCCCGCTGATTCCGTTTAACCTGAGCAACTACTTCTATGGGGTGACGGGTGTGGGCTTCTGGCCATATGTGCTGGCATCAGCTGTCGGCATGCTGCCGGGCACATTGCTTTATGCGTATCTCGGCGGGGCCGGTAAGGCGGGCCTCGATGGCGGCGGCGAGCAATCGCCGTTGAAGTGGGTCTTCCTCGGCGTGGGTCTTCTCGCGACAGTTGTGGTTACCATCATCGTGAGCCGCGCGGCCAAGCAGGCGCTGGGCAAGGCGGGCGCAGCGAAAGGGAAATAACAGGAGGGGCGCTTTCGTAGCGCCCTGCGGCGGTAGGATACCGCCGCTCCGAGACCGGGACATCCAACATCTGAGACACCAGCGTAGCCACAGCCGAAGCCGCACGCTTCGCACGGAATAAATTATAGGCCAGGCATCTCGAATTCACGACATGAATAGACTCAACACAGAAGCAGCCGTCAGGGATCGGTACGCCGCAGGCGCGAAGCAGGCGGAGGCGAAGCTTTGCTGCCCGGTTGGTTACAACCCGCAGTACCTGAAGGTCATCCCGCAGGAGGTGATCGAGCGCGATTATGGTTGCGGCGATCCGAGCAAGTATCTGCGCCCAGGCGAGACCGTGCTCGATCTCGGCAGCGGCACCGGCAAAATTTGTTCCATCGCCGCGCAGGTTGTCGGCGCGAACGGGAAGGTCATCGGCATTGACATGACGGACGAGATGCTCGGCGTCGCGCGCGCGAATGCGCCGGTCGTGGCGCAGAACATCGGTTACGCAAACGTCGAATTCCGCAAAGGGCGCATTCAGGATCTCGCGCTCGATCTCGACAAGCTCGACGAGGCACTGAAAGCGTCGCCGATCACCGACGCGACTTCTTTCCTGCGCGCCGATGAACTCGCGCAAGAGCTGCGCGTGAAGCATCCGCTGGTCGCGAGCGATTCGGTCGATGTGGTGGTTTCAAACTGCGTTCTCAACCTTGTGGAGGCGAAAGCGAAGCGGCAGCTGTTCGACGAAATCTTCCGCGTGCTGCGCAAAGGCGGCCGCGCCGTCATTTCGGATATCGTCAGCGACGAGGAAGTTCCCGAAACGCTGCAAAATGATCCGGAGCTTTGGAGCGGCTGCATCTCGGGCGCGCTGACGGAGCAGGGTTTCATCCGGGCGTTCAGCGATGCCGGGTTCTACGGCATTCAAATCCTAAAACGTGACGAGCAGCCGTGGCAAACGGTCGACGGCATTGAATTTCGCTCCGTCACGATTGAGGCGTTCAAGGGGAAACAAGGCCCGTGCTTCGAACGCAACCAGGCGGTGATATATCGCGGCCCATTCAAAGAGGTGCTCGATGACGATAACCACCGCATGGAGCGCGGCGTGCGTTATGCCGTTTGCGACAAGACTTACAACCTCTACGGCAAGGCACCGTATTGTGACTCGTTCGAATTCGTCGAGCCGTTGACGAAGATTCCGCTGGAGGACGCGAAGCCGTTCGACTGCTCGCGCAGTTCCGTGCGGCACCCGAAGGAAACGAAGGGGCAGGACTACAAGGTCACCACCCACGCGAGCAGTTGCTGCGACGGCGGAAGCTGCTGCTGACGTGCTTCTCTCGAGAGCAGCTGCGCGATGAATCGGTTTGCGGCGAAACTGGCGGAGCACTCACTTCCGCTGCGTCACGGGAAGACGGAGATCCTGCAGGTCAACGTCGGCAAGCTCTGCAATCTGACCTGCGTCCATTGCCACGTGAACGCCGGGCCGAAGCGCAAGGAAATCATGACGCGCGAGACGATCGATCGCATCATCGACTGGCTCGCGAAGACGGACATCCCCACCGCCGACCTGACCGGCGGCGCACCGGAAATGATCCCGGACTTCCAATATTTCGTGCGCCGGTTGAAATCGCTTACGCCGCCGCGCCATATCATCGATCGCTGCAATCTGACGATCCTGCTCGAACCCGGCTTCGAGGATTACGCGCAGTTCCTCGCCGACAACCAGATCGAGATCATCGCATCGATGCCCTGTTACTCGCCCGAAAATGTGAACGCGCAGCGCGGCGAAGGCGTGTTCGACGCCAGCATCAAAGGGCTGCAGCTGTTGAATTCGTTAGGCTACGGCTCCGATCCCGCGCTGCCGCTGCACCTTGTCTACAACCCGAACGGCGCGTTTCTGCCCGGGCCGCAGGCCGACCTCGAGGCCGATTACAAGCACGAGCTGAAAGAACACTTCGGCATCGTGTTCAACAACCTCTTCACGATCACGAACCTGCCGGTCTCGCGTTTCGCATCCTATCTGAAGAACAACAACAAGCTCGCGGATTACATGCTGTTGCTGAACGACGCGTTTAATCCCGCGACCGTGAACGGCTTGATGTGCCGCAACACAATCAACGTGAGCTGGAAGGGCGAAGTCTTCGATTGCGATTTTAACCAGATGCTCAAGATGCAATGGCGCGGCAACGGCCGAGCGCTATCGCTCTGGGACATCGATCCAGCGGAAGTCGAGAACCGCGAGATCCTCACCGCCGATCACTGCTTCGGCTGCACTGCCGGTGCCGGGTCCAGTTGCGGTGGAGCGTTGACGTAATCGGGAGGGGCGCTTTGATAGCGCCACTGCGGCGGTAGAAAACCGCCGCTCCTTTGAACAACAATATGAACTCAAACCGAATCGCAACCGCGCTTCTCCTGCTTCGCCTGAGCGTCTTCCTCGTGATGTTAACGTGGACGATCGACAAGTTCGTACGCCCCCAGCACGCGACGTCCGTGTTCGAGCAGTTCTACTTCATCAAAGGGGTCGGTCCGGCTGTCGTCTACGGCATCGGTGCCGCGGAGCTGCTCTTGCTCGTCGCGTTCCTCGTCGGCTTCGCCCCGCGGATCACGTATGGGCTCGTCCTGCTGCTTCACGGCATCTCGACTGTCTCGTCTTATGCGCAATACCTACGTCCGTTCGAGAAGGGCAACATCATGTTCTTCGCCGCGTGGCCGATGCTCGCCGCCTGCTTCGCGCTGTATTACCTGCGCGATCTCGACACGCGCTGGACAGTTGGCCGCAACCGCAACGCATGAACGCTGAAGTCGCGCCACGTTTGAGCGGCTCGGCTACTTCGGCCAGTCGGGTCCGCTGGCGCTTGTAATTACGCTTGCCCGACCGGCTGGTCGAGCGCAGCAGCTAGCTCTTGGCGGAAGGGCATTTCCCGTTCGAGTTCGTGCCGAATAGCGGAGTGATCTGGAAAGTCACACGAGTAAAAACTGACCGGCGTTCCAAACGCTCACTCGTGTGATCGCGTTACCGGTGGCGCACGTCGGATGTAAGCAGCAGGTTAAAGGCGCAACCAGCGCATCGTGGAATCAACAACCGACAACGTGACCGGCACGAGGTACCTGCCGAAGGCGGAATCAGACTTTTCATTTCCGGCTGCTCGGACGGCTTTGCTCGTCATCGATCCTGTAAACGACTTCCTGTCGGAGGGCGGAGCTCGATGGGAGCTGACGAAGAACACGGTCAAGGTGAACGACGTCGTCGGCCTTATGTGCCGCAACACCATCAACATCAGCTGGACCGGCGAAGTGTTGGTTGCGACTTCAACCAGATGTTGAAAATGC
>DATHXZ010000093.1:0-5710 GCA_035459405.1 Chthoniobacterales bacterium | reverse complement strand
TAAGCTAATTGACGACCGGAGGGTGAAGCAATTCCCATCGTGCGGCAAGGATGGGAGAGGGGTCAGATTCGAATGTCACAACGACAACATCAAGCGTTCGGAAAACGGCGGCCGACCTATGGACCATCGCAATCTGCCTACAACGCTGCGCTGCTTGGCGAGCGAGCCGCCAACTGCGCCTGACGAGCGCGTGCCGCGGTTGTCACGCCCACAACCTTTCCGATACGAATCACCTCGGGTTGTCTGTAGGCGTTCGTAGGCACGTGGCGAGACTCGATGTAAGCAACCTCGTCGAATCACGTGCGATCACGCTCCCCCCGATGTCCTCGTTTGTCCGCTTTTCCCCGCGGGCCGGTTCGTTAACGGATCCGTGGGGAGTCTGCCAAACGCGCGTTCTTAATCGGCAGTTCGCTACGTTTTCGTCGGAGCGATTCGTGCAACTTTTGCACTACTTTCGTACTACCGAGGATCGCTGATCGCGCCCCTCAGCAATGTCATTCGTGGACGCGAACCTACCTTGAGCGCGCTACCGCCGAGCCAGTGATGGACTGATGAGCTGCGTAGCGCACAGCCGCGCTGACGACGTCGAACAGCAAAGCTCCCGCTGTCACGACTGCCGCCACAACAGCTACGACTGCAGAGATCAGGCTCGTAGCCAACATGCGACGTGATGTGATCGCACACAACTCGAGTTCGATGTTGACGAGCACCCGAGAAATCCAAGCTTCTGGCTCTCCCGTCGGGCGATCTTGTAGAGCCGCCATCTCGCGCAACGGAGGAACATTGATCAAGAGAATGCGTGTTACGCGAGCAGCACCGAGCGTGACTTCGCGTTCGTCTACGCGCGTTCTGAATGCTTTGAGGTGCTCGATCTTCCCGTGTTCGATGAAGCCGCTATCGAGTTCCTGGTTGTCGAGACCATATGCGGACCAAGGGCTCAACAGCTGCCGCCGCAGCGATAGCGCCTCCTGCTGCAGATACCCCAAGTTCGCGACTACGTCGCTGTTCGGTAACAACTCGCGCCACCGGTCCACCTCAGCAGTCTCGTCGTGCTGACGCCGGTTTCAACCGGCTGAAAGAGGTAGGGCAGGTGATGAGTTACGACGCAGCTATTCGCCTCGCGCACTTCTCGAGTGTGCTTACGGCGACGCCAGAAAGCGCCGGCCCTCTCGCTTTTTTCACTGTCGATGGTTCGACACGTCTGCGCGATCTGCCCGAGTGTGCCGATTTGCCCTATCGGTGCTGGTGCCGCCGTTTGTCTCACTTTGTCGCTATTTCTCCTCGTATAGACCGTTGCTGTCTGCGTCCTCGTGCCGGCTATCGCTGTGGCGGGGTTTCGCGCGCGATCCAAGGCCTCCGTCGGAACCGGGCCCATGGCGGCGCGATGCTGTACTAGTCGTCCGCAATGTAAAAGTAACGCGCCCCGCGGCCTTGGTAACCCTTCTCAACGAGCTCGATGATGTGAAGCGATTGAAACATCCGGAGCCACTGTGCAACCAATGTGTGTGCGCGTCCGATCAGTTCTCCACATCGGCGGCTTACGAGAAAAAACGGCTCTGATCCCGCTTCTCGTTGCAGCGCTCGACAGAGACTTGCAACTACATGCGCGTCACGATCGCGGATCAGCAATGCTGCGCGCGGTGGCGCTTCGGCGTAGGCGCGCTGCAGTGCAGCCGCGAGAGTCGCTCCAAAAGGCCGCCGGACTGCGTTAAGCTTGACTAGAAACTGCCCGAAGTGATCGGTGGATCCGTCGAGGAAGTCCTGGTTCACCCTTGCCCATGCGTCGAATGCACGCTGCAACTGTTCCGGCTCAAGTGTGATCAAGAATGTCTCCTCAGCACCGCGGACGCGACGACAGAAGTCGAATAAAACGCGGTTGTACGCATCAGGTGCCGTCATTCTGGAGCAGCGAAGAGCGTCCTGAAGAAGCACAGCGACGTCAACGAGGGCCTCTCTTTCTTCTGCTTCTTTGATGCCTTCGATTTCTTCTGTTTCCTCTGTACAGCCGGGAACGGCTGGACCCGCCATTTGGCGTATCCTTTTACCGACGAGCGACGCAGTCATCCGCGACGGTTGATTTCGTGATGCTCGTAGCGCTCTAGCGCTCGCATCACACGCGTCGGCGAGAACTTGACGGTCCGATGTCCCAGCCTAACTGCCGGAATCATTCGTCGACTCGCCAGCGTGCGCAGCGTGCGAACGGGCAAGCCCGTTAGTTCCGACAGTTCGGCGTAATCAGCTAACTTCTCCAACGGCTCTCGTGGCATAAGTTCCTCCGGGTTGCGACCCGAACTCCACGTGCCGGAAAACAAAACGACACGAAGGTCGTTCGTGTCGTGCCGTAACTATCCCGAGCTGCAGCAGAAGCTGCAAGCAAAAAAATAACGGAAGCTAACTCAAGCGCCTAGAAGCATACCTGTATTCGCTGCTTCAGACGGATCATCGGCTCGCGACTTAAACGCGGCGATATTGTCTCGTCGGAGCGACGGCCTGATGTCCCAATACGCTTCCGCAGCAGCGGGCTTCACGAGCTGCCGGTAATGCCTGAACACGATCTCGGGGGAATTGCCCATTTGTAATGCCAGCGCCGCCGCGTCTTTGAAGTGCGCGAGGTGGTACGACCCGTACGAGTGCCGTAATCCATTTTGAGGCCACTCATCTAGCAATCCGGCGGCCTTGCGATCAGCGTCCAGGCGTGGGCGCAGCACGTCCGGGCACACGGGCCCGCGAAGCTTGCGGCATTGGAGAAGCCATGCGTGGAGGTTCGGAAGCACTGTTACGAGCCGCCGCGTTGCGGTCTTGCTGTTGCGCGCCTTGATCTCAATGACCCGCGCATCGAAGTCGATGTAGCTCCAATCGAGCCGTTCGATCTCGGCGCGTCGAAGTCCTGCAAATGCGCCGATCGTCCAGTAGGCGATAGACTCCTCGCCCGCGACAGCAAGCAAGCGGCGAAGGTCAGCCGGCGTCAATATTCCTACGGGCTTGTCGATTTCTTTCGCGCGGCGCGAATCCTTCACCGGATTGTCGCTGGCATATCGCCGTGTGACGCAGAACGAGAACAGCGTGCGGAGATCGCGACGGAACGTGTTGCGGGTGACCGGCGCCAGAGATAACCCGGTTAACCATTCGTCGACCGCTTTCGTCGTGATCTCGGCGACCACTTGCGACGAATGGTCATTTACGAACCGGCCGAGCCTCAATCGGAGATCATTACAGTAGCGCCTACTCGCACCGGTAGCCTTGCGGTTCTCGATCAGTTCTTCGACAGCGCGCGCGAGAGGAACCGAGCGCGCGACCGACTCAAGATGGGCGAGGAAGAAGGTAACGGCATCGCTGATGGTCTTGTCGAACGGCACGAGGCGCTGGTGCTCTCGTTCGGCCATGACTCGCAGCCACGTCGGGAACGCAACGCCTTCCCGCCCTTGATTCAGCAACTCCGTCGTTCGTAGACGGGCATATGTCTCCGCCTCTGCACGGGTGCGGAAGAATTTGCGTTCGGTGCGCCCGGTAAGGGTCGAGCGAACAACAAATTTCAACGACGGGTGGCTGTACGGCTTCACACGGAACGGCGCTTTTCTCATGTTGCGCCGAAGTGTTGCTGTTTTGTTGCCGTTTTGAAAGCGTTTTTCGGCAATTTTGTGGGATTATGCGTCGGGACGCGTCAGACCGCTGCATCAGCGGTTTTCCCTCGTGAAACGCTGCTTGAGAGGTGTGGGTTGGCTGGGACTCGAACCCAGAACCAACGCCTTAAAAGGGCGCTGCTCTACCATTGAGCTACCAACCCGCCGAGAGCTTTTCGTTGTAGTCCACTTCAACCGGAGGCGCAAGCCGCCACGAGATCTCGCAGCGAGTTCCGCGGTCGATCGAGTCTGAACACGCGCAGCCCGGCGGAAGCGGCGCCTTCCCAATCACCTGTTGGATCGTCCCCCACGTGCAACGCTTCGTTAGCCGCAACCCCGAGCAGCTCGAGCGCACGCTGGAAGATGAAAGGATCCGGCTTATCGGCCCCCACTTCACTCGAGATCACGAGATGCTCGAAGAACTTCGAGATGCCGAGTTGCTCCACGATCATCCGCAAACGGCCGTCGAAGTTCGAGATCACGGCAAGGCGATACCGCGGGCGCAGCACTTCCAGCGTCTCGAACACATCGGAGAACAGCTCCCACACTCCTGCTTCCGCAAAGTGGCCGTAGGCCGCTTCGAAGAAGGCATCGCGATCGAGCTCGTGCGTCGCAGGCGCGACTTCGTCGATCACGCGATCGACGAGCTCGCGCCACCAGCCTTTGTCATCATCCTCGCGCGGCACTCGGGTGGTTTCGCGCCGCGGCATCTGCTTCCAGGCAGCGGCAAACGCACGATCGACCGCGCCCAGCTCCAGGTTCAATCCGACGTGCCGGCCGGCGACTGCGTAGTGATAGCCAACACCTTTCGGCAGGTGGAAGAGGGTGCCGGCGGCATCGAAGAAGATCGCCCTGAGCGCGCGGCTGGCTGGCATGCATTACGTTCGCGCAGGAAATGCGCGGTGGTCTTGCGGATGATTGCGGCGGGTCCTGCGATTCCTGTTTCGCGCCGGCGCCAACTCCGTAAGCTGCTCGGCCGAATGGAATTGCCGGAAGGAATGCGCCACCCGATCAAATGGACGCAGTCCGCTGGCGAGGAGGTGGCAAACAGCATCAGCCACGGTGCCGGTCTTCTCGGGGCGATCATCGGCGCGCCGATTCTGCTCACCGCCGCGTGGGAGCGCGGGAACCCGCACTTCACGGCGGGCGCCATTGTCTACGCGGCGACGATGTTACTGCTGTATCTCGGCTCGACGCTTTATCACGCCTGGCCGCAAACGTCGTTCAAGTGCTTCCTCCAGGTCGTGGATCACTCCGCGATTTTTCTTCTGAGCGCGGGCACTTACACGCCGTTCGCGCTCGGTCCGCTGCGCGGGGCGTGGGGCTGGACGGTGCTGATCGTTGTGTGGGGGTTTGCGATGCTCGGCATCTTCATGAAAGCGACGAAAGGGGTGCTGCATCGTCCGCGCTTTTCGATCTGCCTGTACCTCGCGATGGGATGGCTGGTGCTGCTCGTGATTCGGCCGCTCGCGCTTGCGGTGCCGCCCTCGACGATCGCGTGGCTCGCGGCGGGCGGCGTGGCCTACACTGCGGGCATCATCTTCTTCGTGCGAGAACACGTGCGCTACAGCCATTTCGTGTGGCACCTGTTCGTGCTCGGCGGCACGCTGTGCCACTACGTTGCGGTGCTCACATACGCAACGGCCCGGGCCGCTGGAGCGGGATAGCGGAAGCTTTCTCCCGGCAGGTTGGACAATGCGAATCGCGGCGCTTATCTACAAACCGGATGGTTCCGGTCGAACATAACGATCCGATCAACGAGAAGATCCTCGCGGTTTCGGAAGGCAAGATCGAAGGCTTTGTCCGAGAGCCTTTCGAGGAGATCGCGCGGCGCTCGGGAGTGGCGGTGGACGTCGTGATGGAGCGAATCGCCGCGATGTTCCGCGCCGGAACTGTGCGGCGCGTTCGGCAAACGCTGCTCGCGACCAACCTGGCGGACGGCGCGCTCGTGGCGTGGAAAGTCGCGCCGGAGCGGATCGACTCCGCGTTCGACTACATGTTCCAACAGGACCCGTTCTCCGGGCACGTCGTGTTGCGCTCGACCGACACGGTCACCGCGGGGTCCGATTACAAGCTTTGGACGACGGTGA
>DATHXZ010000092.1:0-5316 GCA_035459405.1 Chthoniobacterales bacterium | reverse complement strand
AGAAACCGCCACCGAGGCTGAGGAAACCACCGGGCAACAACAACACGTTACAGCAGGCGTAGAGCAGAGGATAACAGATCGCGCTCCACCCGCCCCAGCCGACGACGCGTTCCTGAACCGCGGCGAGCCAATCGGCGAGCGGGAAGAAGCGCGACAGAATGAAAATCGCGAGCGTGACGAGCACCAGTCCGCCGACCTGGATGTAGAGCGCGCGACGAACTTGAACCATTCGTCACACAATCGTCACGTCACAACGCGCGCGCAAACTCCGCCAGCTCGACCGTCGTCTCGTATTGCAGGAATGGCGTGATGAGGTAAACGCCGGAGTACTGCTCCAGCGCAGCCGCCGTCATCTCTTTCGCGAGCTTCAATCCACGCGTGCGACCTTCCGCGCCTTCGCTGCCCGCCATCTCGGCGCGAACGCGATCCGAGACCACGATGCCGGGCACTTCGTTGTGCAGAAACTCCGCTTGTCGCCCGCTGAGCAACGGCCAGATGCCGATGAACAACGGGATCCCGAGATGCGCGGTTCGCCGCTTTGTTTCCGCGATCAGCTCCGCATCGAAAACGGGTTGCGTCATCGCGTACTGCGCGCCGGCGGCAACCTTGCGCTCCAGCCGTTGCACCTGCGCATCCAGGTTCTTCGCGTTCGGGTTGAAAGTGCAGCCGATCACAAATTCCGTCTTCGCCTTGAGCGGCTTGCCCGACTGCGTGAACCCGTCGTTCAACTGCCTGACGATCGTCATCAACTCGATCGAGTTCACGTCGTAGACAGACTTCGCGCCTGGATGATCGCCGACGCGAGCCGGATCACCGGTGAGCGGCAAAACGTGGCGCATGCCGAGCGCGGCCATGCCTAACAACTCACTTTGCAACCCGAGCACGTTGCGGTCACGGCAGCTCAGGTGCAGCAGCGGCGTGATCGCGAAGCGTTCCTTCAACATCGCGCCGACGGCGAGATTGCTCATGCGGAGGATGGCTAACGAGTTATCCGCCAGCGTGATCGCATCGCAGCCTGCACGGGTGAGCGCCTGCGCACCGGCGAAGAACTTGTCCAAGGCGAGCGTCTTCGGGGGATCGAGCTCGCAGATGATGACCCGCTGTCCCTGCGCGAGCTTTGCCACGAGGCTCTCTTCCGCGCGACGCTGCGTGTGAAACGTCTCCAGCGGCGGCTGCGTGATCGCACGCACCTGCTTGCTGCGCACCGGCTTCAGATCGGCAACGGCCTTCGATAACGCCGCGATGTGCGCCGGCGTCGTGCCACAACAGCCGCCGATCAGTCGCGCGCCTTGCGCCGCCATTTCGCGCCCAGTCATTCCGAAATATTCAGGAGCGGTCGGATAGACATACCGGCCGTCGGTGTAGCGCGGGTATCCTGCGTTTGCGGAGGCCGCGAGCAGATCTCCGGCGGGTATCCTTTCCAGCAGCTGCACCATGGCGTGCGGCCCGTTCATGCAATTGGCGCCGACGATCTGGGCGCCCAACTGTTTGCAGCGAGCGAACGCCTCCACGACCGGCATCCCGGATTGCAGCCGTCCCTCCGGCTCGCACGCGAACAGCGCCACCACGATCGCATCGCTCGCGGGCTTCGCCTCCAGCGCAATCTGCATCTCCTCGAAACTCATGAACGTCTCGAGGAAAAGGATCTGCACGCCGCCATCGAGCAGCGCCGTCATCTGCTCGCGAAAACACGCCGCACGATCGATGCCGCGCTCGGTAGCGTCGCTCTCGCTCAAGCCCAGCGGGCCGACGCTTCCTGCTACGCAAACATCCTTGCCGCGCGCCGCGTCCAGCGCCACGCGAGCCGCCGCCGCATTGATCTCTGCGACGCGTTTCTCAAGTCCGAACCGCTGCAGTCGTGGAGCGTTTGCGCCGAAGGTGTTCGTCTCGATGACGCGCGCGCCCGCAGCGACGTAGCGTTCATGAACACTGCGCACCCGGTCCGGTTCAGAGACGCACAATTCCTCAAGACAACGATCGACCGGCACGCCTTCGTCGAGCAGCAGCGTGCCCATCGCGCCGTCGCCGCAAACGATGCGCTCCTGCAACTCGTCGAGTAACGCCACGCGTTCGCTTAGCGTCGGACGGTGGCTCGGTCAACGCGGTCGATTGGTTGCGCAGTCGCCGCTGGGAGCGCGGCCCGCCGACCTGCGAGACTGGTCGCTTTACTCCGCGCCAGCTGCAGCGAAGGTCATCGGCATTCTATGTCTGTCCCGACATTCTCGCCGCATGTGCGCCTATCTTTTCAACGCGATCATCATTGTTGTCACAGCGGCATTCTCGCCGGATGTGACGCCACAACTATGACGCAGAGCGGCACGCGCACGGGAACTACACGTCAATTTTGCGCGGTAAAGATCAGACGACTGGCGTCGGGATCATCGAGGCGTACGACCTGCCGTAAGAAGGTTCGCTTTTTCTGCGCAGAAATCGCAGAATATTGACTCACTATGACAATGTCTCACGCCAGCAAACATGCCGCAGTTCGTTGCTGCGCCATTCTCTCGCTCTTCGTCGCGTTCAGCTTCGCGGTAGCCGGTAACGGCAGCGCGCCAGCCAATAATGGACCTGGTTGGCAGTCGTCGGCCAATCCTGCGCGCCTGCCGAATGTGCCGCTCGATCGGCTTTCGTCGGGCGCACTCTTGCGCCTCGATGTCGAGGGCGATCTGGTCGAGCCTGCGGACGCGTGGCAGCGGCGCGTTGAGGCTGCATCGCAATCTGACAAACGACAGGCCGAAGCTGCCGTCGCGCTCGATCGCCGCGTCGGCGCGAACATCCGCCTCGGCGATGATCCCGCCGCGTTACCGACAGAATTTCGCTCCCAGGCTGAGCCGCACATCGCGCGCGCGCCTAACAACCCCGATTTCGTGATCGCCACATTTCAGGAAGGCCGCTTTAGCAACGGCGGCGCGGCGGATTGCGGCTACGCCGTCACACACGATGGCGGGCTTACCTGGCGGCGCGCGCTGATTCCGAATCTGGCGCGACCGAGCGGCGGCACATTCGATCGAGCCACGGATCCGGTCGCCGGCATAGATCGCAACGGCGTGACTTATCTGAACACCCTGGCCCTTCTCGATACGAACCCGCGCCGCGGTATCGTCGTCGTCAGCCGTTCCAATGACGGCGGCAACAGCTGGACAAATCCGATGGTCGCCTACAGCGATCCGAGCGGACAGTTCTTCCCGGACAAGAACTGGATGGCCGTCAACAGCTTCGCCGACACGCTCAGCGCGGGCCGCATTCTCGTCACCTTCACGCTCTTCCCGAATACCAGCGCGACCAATCACCCGATCATGCGCGTGATCAGCGACGACGGTGGCGCTACCTGGGGCCCGGCCGAGTTCATCCACTCGAGCAACCGTCAGGTGCAAGGCTCGCAGCCGCTCTTCCTGCGCGACGGGCGCGTCGTGATTCCGTACTGGAATTTCAACAACACCGGCAGCTTCGCCGATGACTTCCTTGAGATGGTTGTCTCGAACGACGGTGGCCAGACGTTTGCCACGCCGAAGCTGATCACGCCGGTCGCGATCTACAATCATCCGCAGGTCCGCGACGGCGCATTTCTGCCGTCCGCCACCACTGACCGGACCACGAACACCGTCTACGTCACCTATCAGGCCGTCCATCAGGGCTCGCCGCGTATCATGTTCACAAAGTCGAGCAACGCCGGCGACAGCTGGACGACGCCGATCCCGATCAGCGACAATCCCTCCGGCCGCGGCGTGTTCAACCCGGCGATCGGCGCTTCGCCCGACGGCCAAACGCTCACCGTCGCCTTCTACGACGTGCGCGATAATCCGACCTCCAACACCCTCGTCGACATGTATCTCGCGCAGTCGCTCGATGGCGGCGCGACGTGGCAGCCAAACATTCGCCTAACGACTGTTTCGACGGACGCGACCCTCGCCGTCAACACCGGCACGGCGAGCAACCCGAACTACATGCTCGGCGACTACATCGGCATCGCGGAATCGACCGATCGAAACGTGCCGGCGATCCCTGTCTGGGTCGACACGCGCACCGGCAACCCAGACCCGTTTGTCACCCGCGTCGGGATTGCGCCGCAGGTTGATTTCACCAGCTGGCAGGCGGCGCGGCTGTCGCTCGGCCAGATCAACGACCCGCAGCTCGGCGGCGAATCCGGTGACGCCGATCGCGACTTCGAAGACAATCTCTCGGAGTTCCGTTCCGGCACAGAGCCGAACGATCCCGCGTCCGTGTTTCGCACTGGACGCCAGCTAAACATCTCGACGCGCGCGCAGATCCTCACCGGCGACAATGTCCTGATCGGCGGCTTCATTGTCACTGGTGATGAGCCGAAGCGGGTCGTCCTCCGCGCCATTGGCCCATCGCTGGGAAACGGCGGCGTCAGGGGCGCTTTGCAGGACCCCACGCTTGAGTTGTTCGCAGGCAGCGGCTCCGCCCCCGTTGCTACCAATGACAACTGGAAGGAGTCTCAACGAGCGGAGATCGAAGCCAGCGGCATCCCTCCGGGCGACGACCGCGAAGCAGCGATTGTTCAGACGCTGGCGCCTGGCAATTACACCGCTGTCGTTCGGGGCAAGGCTGAGACTGTGGGTGTCGGCCTCGTCGAGATCTATGATCTGTCGCGGAATGCAGGTTCACGTCTGGCAAACGTCAGCAGCCGTGGGTTCGTGGGAACCGACGATAGTGTGATGATTGGTGGCTTCATCGTGGGTGCCGGGCAGGGCGCCGATGGTGCAGGCAGCGCGCGCGTGCTGCTCCGCGGCATCGGACCTTCCCTCAATCAGACACCCAAGTCCGGCGTTTTGGTTAATCCAGAGCTGCTGCTCGTCGACGGCAACGGCAGCATCATCGCGGCGAACGACGACTGGCGGCAGAACCAGGAGGCCGAAATTCAGGCAAGCGGCATCGCGCCGAGCGACGACCGCGAGTCGGCGCTGATCGCCGTATTGCCGGACGGGAACTATACCGCGATCGTCCGCGGCCGAAATCGCACCAGTGGCGTCGCCCTCGTCGAGGCTTACAACGTGCAATAAGGCCGAGTGTGTTGAGACTCGATTTCTGATTCAATCCTGTCGAATGAGGGCGAGTCAGTTTCGCGAGATCGCGCTGAGCCAGCCCGAGGCGGTCGAGTCTGCGTACATGAGCCATCCAGATTTTCGTGTTGGTGGCAAGGTGTTCGCGACCCTCCGGTATCCTGATGAGGAACACGCCGTCGTCATGCTTTCGCCGGACGAGCAGGAGGGATTCGTCGCCGAGATGCCGCTCGCCTTTGCGGCGGTGAAAGGCGCGTGGGGTAAACGTGGATCGACGCAGATCCATCTCCCC
>DATHXZ010000091.1:0-10395 GCA_035459405.1 Chthoniobacterales bacterium | reverse complement strand
CTGCCCACCCTGCGGCGGCACCGGCCGCGCGAGCTGCACGCGGATGTAATCGCTCTCGAGATCGGCATCAGCCAGCCCGGTCTCGCGCGCTTTTTGCCCGCTGACCTGCTCGAACTTCAAAGGCGCACCCGTCATCATGTCGAAAACCGCTTCGTCGCTGGCGATGCTGCCCTTGCGGATCGGATTGAAGAAGGCTTCGGCGCCGGGCGTGGTGGCGCTCACCTCGTAGGTGATCTTGAACGACGACGTGTCGGGCGCGAGCAGCTCGTAGAGCGTATAATCGTCCTGCGAGGTCTGTTTCGGCTCAGCGTGAGCAGCCGGAGTCATGGCGAGGAAAAAAATGGCTACGACGCTCCTCATCTGCCTGTCGCACACGCCCTCACGGGTTTGCCTTAATGGCGGCGAGCGAAGAAGGCAACGCCCAGTAAGTCCCGAGCCCGGGAGGAATGTTTTGCGGTGCCGAGCGCATCGGACCGAGCAGGGCGGCTACGGAAAATCCTGATGTCACGCGAAAATGCCGTTGCGAGGCAACTTTAATGCTTTATGAAGGCGGACCCGATGCGAAAACTGACCTCCCTGATCCTCTTGTGCGGCTGCGTTGCGGCCGGATCTGCGACCGCAGCTCAGACCACCGGCGCCGCTGCTAAAGTGCAGCCGTTTGTCTACAAGGATTCGACAGGCAACTCAGTCTCGGTCCCGCTGGTGGACGATTCCGCGAAGCGCAAAGTTTCCAAGACGCTGCTGGCGAAGATCGATCCGCGGGTAAATTCGTCCCTGATCAAAGCCGCGACGATCGCGCAGGAGCGCGCGCATGCTCGCTCGAAATCCCGCTGCTGGCGGTACGTGAAGCAGGCCCTCGTGACCGCAGGCGTGGTGAACACGTATCCAAAGACCGCTTATGCCAAGCAGGCGGGCGACGAGCTGGTGCGTAACCACGGCTTCAAGAAGCTCCCGATCAGCAACCCGTATGCGGCTCCGGTCGGCGCAGTGCTGGTCTACACGGCACGCGGTCCCGGCCACGTCGAGATCCGGACGAAGACCGGGTTCGTGAGCGACTTCAAGACGCCGACGCCTTCTCGCCGCAAACTCATTGGCGTCTACGCGAAGGCGTAGCGCGATCTCTCGTCTGCAGCCGCTTCGCTGTGCGAAGCGCTTGTTCGGGCGTCAACGTCACGGAAGGCCCGCGCATTCGCGACAAATTTTCTCTTGCCGCGTTTGCCGCATTACGCCATAAACCGGCCCCGTGACACGTTTTACACTTCTGACGCTCCTGTGCTGCTGCGGGTTCGTCGCATCAGCGTCCGCGACTGAAGTCCAGCTTTTCGCCGCTACGAAGTCCGCGCCGAAGAAACATCCCGTCGTTGAAACCAAGCCGGCGGTGACAGCGTTTGCTACTCCTGAACGCGCGCCTGCACAGCAGCCAGCCCGTGCGGCAGTCGCAGCTTCCAGGTCGGCGCGGACAACAACACCGGTCCGTTCGACCGTCAGTGCCACGACGACTTTCGAAGCCGTCACTCCCGTCGGAGCGCCGCCACGCGCACGCGCACCGCAGCCGCTTGTTCGCAGCACTACGACGACGTACCTCGCTACGACGCCGCCTGCATCGAGCAGCAAAAAGCAATTCACCTACACTGATCCCTCGGGACAGGTTGCTTCGGCTGAGGTCATTCGCGGCTACCTGCCGAAGCGGATCGAATTGCCGACCGGTAAGATTGATCCGAAAATCGACCCGAAGCTTCGCCGTGCTGCCACAATCGCGCAGGAACGCGCCCGCGCCTCCACGCGCCGCCGCTGCTGGCGTTATGTGAAAGAGGCGCTGCTCGCATCAGGGGTGATCGACAGCTACCCGAAAACCGTCTACGCCAAGGACGCGGGCGCGGAGCTCGTGCAGAACTACGGGTTCAAGAAGCTGCCGATCAAGGATCCGTATGCGGCGCCGATTGGCTCGGTGCTGGTCTACTACAAAGGGCGCAACCGCCCCGGCCACGTCGAGCTGCGGACGAAAGACGGCTTCGTAAGCGACTTCCGCTCGAAGACGCCCGATCGCCACGCGCTACTCGGCGTCTTCGCGAAGCGCGGCTAGTCAGCCGGAGCTCTCTCGATTGTTGATCGGCGATCGGCCGAGTCAGGTGTTCCATTTCATTCCCGACCGGAGGCTGCGATTGTCGTTCAGCTTTGCTTTTCGACCGTCCTGCATTCGTGTTGCGGTCAGTCTTTCAAGTCACGGCTGAATCAACAACTTAGATGCTCCGTAGAGGATTGGACGCGACGGGTTTGCAGCATCTACTTAGATATACTTTTTTTGTAAAGAAAGTGTTGCGCGGACGCCTGTCTCGGTTGATATACCGCGCCCGTGCGAAAGCTTCCCGCCCTCATCATTCTCGTTGGCTGCGCGTTCACATTTTCGGACACGGCAGTTACTCCGCAGGCAGATGTGACGGCTGTGCAACCGCAGGTTGCGCTCATCCCGCAGTTCACATTCACCGACGCAACGGGGCAACAAAGCTCAGTCCCGTTCGTCGACGAATCCGAGAAGCGCCAGCTCGCGGCGCCGTTCAAGAAATTCGACGAGCGTCTCGACCCGGCGCTGACTAAGGCGGCGACGATCGCGCAGGAGCGTGCGCACGCCCGCTCGAAGTCGAAGTGCTGGCGCTATGTGAAACGGGCGTTGCTCGCCTCGGGCGCGATCAGCTCGTATCCGAAGACGGAGCTGGCAAAACAGGCCGGCGACGAGCTGGTGCGCGAGCACGGCTTCGAGAAGCTCCCGATCACCGATCCGCATGCCGCGCCTGTCGGAGCGGTGATCGTCTACTACAAGGGTGCCAAGCTGCCCGGCCACGTCGAGATTCGAGCCGAGGATGGGTTCGTCAGCGACTTCAAGACGAAGCATCCGTCGCCGCATCCGGTGATCGGGATCTACGCCAAGGCGTCGATCTAACGGGTGTAGAGGCGTTTGTCTCAAACGCCTTGCGCTGTGACCCACCCACCGCCCGGTGCTTGACACAAGCACCGCTACATTGTCGCCGCGACGCTACAACGCTTCGCGGCCGTGCGGCGCGTTCAGGTTTAACTCCGGCCCAATCGGCACAATCCGCGTCGGGTTGATGTGGCCGTGCGTGTAGTAGTAGTGCCGCTTAATGTGCTCGAAATTCACGGTCGAGGCGACGTCATCGTGTTGATACAGGTCGCGCAGGTATGGCCAAAGATTCGGGTAATCGACAATGCGCCGGAGGTTGCATTTGAAGTGTCCGTGATAAACGGCATCGAAGCGGATCAACGTCGGGAACAAACGCCAGTCGCTCTCCGTTGTTTGCGCGCCTAACAAGTAGCGCCGCGTGGCGAGTCGGTCGTCCAGCTGGTCGAGTGTCTCGAACAAGCGTCGGGCTGCCCGTTCGTATGGCTGTTGCTGGGTGGCAAATCCGGCGCGATACACGCCATTGTTCACGTTCCGGTAGATCAGATCGTTTAGCGCGCCGATTTCGTTCTGCAGATCCGCCGGATAGAAGTCGTACGTTACGCTGGTGAAGTCGTTGAACTCGCTGTTCAACATCCGCAGCATGTCGTCGTCGGAATTGTTGACGACCGCTTTGTCTCTGTGTCCCAAAGCACCGGGACGGTGACACGGCCGTCGAATGCCCGATCGGTTGCGGCGTACGCTTCGCTCAGGAATCTGAAGCCGTTCACCGGATCTTCGGAGTAGCCGTCGCCGTTGCGGAAGGCCCAGCCGCGTTCATCGCGCACCGGGTCGACAACGGTCATCCCGATCACGTCCTCGAACCGCTTCAGCTTGCGCAGAATGATCGTGCGATGTGCCCAGGGGCACGCCAGCGAGACGTAAAGATGGTAGCGTCCGCGCTCCGGCTGATACGGCGTGGAGCCGTCGCGCTTCACCCATTCGCGAAACGCATCCTCCTGCCGTTTGAATTCGCCGGCCTTTGATTGCTCTGCGGGGAATTGGGGCGTGCTCATCTGGAGGGCAATGCTCCCGTCATTGCCCCATCTTGCGCGCTTCGGCAACGACAGGAGCGTTGCCCTCCAGTAGGATGCGCTGATGCGCATCGCGATGTGGTCGGGGCCGCGTAACATCTCCACCGCAATGATGCGCTCGTGGGGCAATCGATCCGACACGGCGGTGGTGGATGAGCCGTTCTACGCGCACTACTTGAAAGCCAGCGGCGCCGATCATCCCGGCGCCGATGAGGTAATTGCAACGGGCCAGACCGATTGGCGGAAAGTCGTCCACGAACTGACAACCGGCGCGCCAGACGGCAAGCCGATCTTCTACCAAAAGCAGATGACACACCACCTGCTGCCGCACATCAGCCGCGATTGGCTGCGCGCGGTGACGAACTGCTTCCTCATTCGCGATCCGCGCGATGTGATCGCGTCCTACTCGAAGAAGAACCATGAGCCGTCAGTGGAGGACGTCGGGTTCGTTCAGCAGGCGGAGATATTCGACTTCGTGCGCGAGGAAACAGGACGCATTCCACCAGTGATCGACGCTGATGATGTGCTCGAGAATCCTCGACGAATCCTGACGCTGTTATGCGAAGCCGTGGGCGTGGAATTTAGCGAAGCGATGCTTTCATGGCCGGTCGGATTGCGCCCAACGGACGGCATTTGGGCGAAGCACTGGTATTCGGAAGTGGCGACTTCGACGTGCTTTCGCACTCCGCACACGAGCCGCGAGGAGGTGCCGCCACGCTTGCAATCGGTTCACGATGCCTGCCGCGATATCTACGAGCGACTCGGCGAGCACCGGCTGCGGTAGGGGACGGCGCGCTGCGCCGTCCGAGGCGCGTGGCAAGGCCCTGGGCTCGCGAGCGCCCACGTGCGCGGCGACGTTGGTTGGACGCCGCAGCGCGGCGTCCCTACCGTGCGCTGATGCTGCAAAGGTACGACGAGCGTAATCGCGACCTGTTGATCAACATCGGCGGCCAGCTCCTGCATCGCGACGACGCAGGCATCAGCCCGTTCGACTCCGCGGTGCAAGGGGGCGATGCGGTTTGGGAGGGCTTGCGGCTTTACGACGGCCGCATCTTCAAGTTGCACGAGCATCTACGCCGGCTGCGAAAGTCGGCGGAGGCGCTCGCGTTTGCCGAGATCCCGCCGGACGACAAGATCATCGAAGAGATCAAATGCACCCTCGCGGCAAACAAGATGCGCAATGGCGTGCACATCCGGTTGACGCTGACGCGCGGCGCGAAAGTCACGTCGGGCATGGATCCGCGGCTGAACCAAAGCGGGCCGACGTTGATCGTGCTCGCCGAGCACAAGCCGCCCGTCTACTCGAAGGCGGGGCTGTCGTTGATCACGAGCAAGGTTCGCCGGCCGACCCCTGAGATTCTCGATCCGCGGATTCATCATGCGAATCTGCTGAATTCGATCCTGGCGAAAATCGAGGCAAACAACGCCGGCGCGGACGATGCGCTGATGCTCGACACGCGCGGCTTCGTTGCGGAAACGAATGCGACCCACGCGTTCGTGGTGCGCAACGGAACCGTGCTGACCAGCTACGTGGTCGCGTGTCCGGAAGGGATCACGCGTGCGACCGTGCTGGAGATTTGCGCCGCCAACGGCATCGCCTGCGCCGAAGCGGATCTGATGGTGAATGATCTCTACAACGCGGATGAGATGTTTTGCACCGGAACGATGGGTGAGCTCGCTGCCGTCACTGCACTCGATGGGAGAACGATTGGCGACGGTGCGGTCGGTTCGATGACGCAGCGGCTGAGCGAGCTCTTCGCGCAGCGAACACGCACCGAAGGCGTGCAGATGCTGTAGCCGCGGACGCTGTCCCCGGTTACGGGTGACGTAGCCACGCTGTAGACCAGCCGGGGACAGCGTCCCCGGCTACAACATCACGCGTGCATCGCACTCGCTCGACTGCTACAGCGCGGGCTTGGTCGTCGTGGCTCCGCCGAGCAGATGCTCATCGACAAACTTCGTCGTGGCGTAGAACTGGAAGTCCGCGTTCTTCTTCTTCGCGAAGCCGTGGCCTTCATCATTCGCCATCAGGAACCAGGCCGGCGTGCCCTGTTTCTTCAACGTTTCGACAATCTGGATCGCCTCCGTCTTCGGCACGCGCGGATCGTTCGCGCCCTGCACCACGAACATCGGCTTCGTGATCTTCTGCGCGTTGTTTGTCGCGGCGATGCGTTCCATGAACTCCGCCTGTTGCGGATCGCGCTCGTCGCCATATTCGACCCGGCGCAGATCGCGCCGGTAGCTCTCGGTGTTCTTCAGGAACGTGGCCAGGTTGGAAATGCCGACAACGTCCAGCGCACACCGGATGCGGTCAGGGTAGTTCCACGCGACCTGCAGCGTCATGAAGCCACCGTATGAGCCGCCGGTCACCATGACACGGTCCTTGTCGAGATTTGGCTGTGTCGGGATCCAATCGAGTAGGGCCGAGATGTCTTTGTACGAGTCCTCGCGCTTCAGGCCGTTATCGAGCTTGAGGAACGTCTTCCCGTAGCCGGTCGACCCGCGCACGTTCGGCAGCAGAATCGCGCATCCCATCTCGTTGACGAAGTAGTTGTTGCGGCCGATGAATCCTGGGCGCGATTGCCCTTCGGGACCGCCGTGAATCTGCACAATCACCGGACGCGGCCCTGGAAACTTCTTCGTGTCAGGCTGGTAGAGATAGCCGCTGATCTCCCGCCCGTCGAAAGACTTCCAGGTCGCGAGCTTCGGCTCCACAAACTGAGTGGCGGGGATACCGCCAGTCTCGCTCGCTGTCCATCGCGCGGTCGCGCTCTTGCCGCCAGCTACCGACCACGTGTAAACGTCCGATGGCGAGCGCGCGCTGTTCACGTTGAACGCGACCGCAGCTTGCTTCGGATCGCGGTGCCAGCGGATTCCGGTGATCACTGGCGCCTGCAACGGAGGATCGAACATCGGGTCCTTGACCGGCTTCGCGGTCACAGTCGCGCCGCTTGTCGCGAGCTCGAGCATGTGGAGCGTGCTCGTGCCATTCTCGTTCAATGCGTAGGCGATGCGTTTGCCGTCCGGGCTCAGGTCCCATTCGTCAGTGTCCCACTTCGCGTCAGCGACGAGGTAGCTGTGCATGCCATCCGCAAGATTGATGTAGGCGAGCCGTTGAAATTCCGAGTCGCGGTCGGTCGTGACGAACACGCCTTTGCCGTCCACGGAGAAGAGCGCCTGGCCGTACGATACCTTCTCCTCCCCTTCGCCCGGCCGCGGCGTGATCTCCTTGCGCGCGCCAGTTTGGGCGTCGAACAGCCAGAGATAGCTCTCGTTAATCGAGACGTACTCGAAGACGAGGATCTGCTTGTCGTCCGGCGACCAATCCGCGATCTGCCAGCCGCCGCCCTTCACTTCGGCGAGTATCCGATCGCTCTTTGGATCGACTGGGTTCTGAACGTAAATGTCGGTATCCGCACCATTGCGACGGGTCGAGGTGTAGGCGATCTGCCCGCTCTTGTTGCTCCAATCCGGCTGCGAATTGCGTGACTTGCCGTCGGTCAGCAGCGTTACCTCGCCGGTGGCGAAATCGTAGCGGTAGTTCTGATTGAACTCATTGCCACCAGCGCCCTTGGTGAAGATGAAGGAGTCGCCTTTCGTCGGATCGTAGTACGCGGAATCCACCCGGTCGGGGAAGAACGTCAGCTGCGTGCGTGCGCCGCCCGGCTGGTTTACGACGTGCACCTGCGCGGTGTCGCCAAAGCGGGTGCCGATCAGCATCTCGGGCTTCGTCGGGTGCCAGTCCGCAAAAACTGCCGCGCGCGCTTCCGTGTAACGGCCGACCTTTTCCGTGATCTCAGCCGGAATCGGCGGGATGCCGTCCACCACCAGATTGTCGCTGGGCTTGATCGTCTTTTGCTCCTGCGCGACGGCATTGATGGCGAGCAAGGAAGTGGCAGCCACGACGAGAAATGAGACAGCGCGGGGAATCCTCATCCCGTAATTGGAGCTGTAATGCCGCTCGGCGCAACGACGCTTTGCGTCAGCGCTGCGAGATGCGCTGTTCTTGCGAGGCGTTGTCGGCGATGTGAAAATCGAAGAGCACGAGCTCCTCGATCTCTTCCGACCAGACCTCCGGATTGATTGTGTTCGGCGGGACCGGTAGCAGGTCGGTCTCGAAGTATGCGTCCTGCCCCTGCAGGCGTGCCATGCATTTGACGCGGATCGTCTCGTCGAAGGAATGCTGCAGAAAAAGAACGCGGTCCGCTTTGTTGCGGCGGAACTCGAGAGTTAGCGAGTGTCGATCATCAGCGGCAGTGCTGGCGGTCGGATTCACCAGCTGCGCCCCGTCGACCTCGAAGCGGATCTTGCGGGATTCGCCGATCTCGATCGAAACACCACCCGCCGGAGCTGACGCAGCGGCCTTTCCGGAATGGTTCAAGTCGCGAAAGGGCTGTCGCTGCTCGTAAAGCGCCACACGCTCGGAGTCGACACGCTTCGGATCGAGTGCTGCCGCTTTGTTCTGCAATTCGATCGCCTGCTCAAACTGCCGCGCTTCGGCGTACGCGGCGGCGAGCGTCTCGATGGGTGACGCGTCCTCCCACCTGGTCAGCTCGCAAGCTTTCTGCGCGTACTCGATCGCTCTTTTTGCGTCGCGATATTTCGGCACCGGACAGACGGACAGCAGATACGCGGCGAGGTCATACGCTCGGCCATTTGTCGGGTTGATCGCGATGGCCTTTTCATAGTCAGCCAGACTCTCGCGGTACTTGTGCCTGACTTTGTGGAGGATCCCGCGCAACACGTAAGGCTCGGCGTCTTCCACTTCGGCCTTGATCGCCGCGTTCACGTCAGCCAGAGCAAGGTCGACCTCTTCCTCCTCGAAGTAGCAGCGCGCCCGCAGCATCAGACAATCAGCACGCGGTTGTCCCTTCGGCGGCGACTGCTTCAGCGCCTGCGTCAGGTCAGCGACGGCAGCTTTCGCGTCGCCGGCTTCGTAGTACGTGACGGCGCGGTTGTAGGAGAACATCCACCCGGGCTTCAGCCGGATCGCCTCCGCGAGATCAGCGAGGGCTTTCTCGTATTCCTTCCCTTGCCGGTAGGCGATCGCGCGGCTGTTGTAAGCGAACGTGTCCCGCGGGTTCGCTTTGATGACCTCGCTGTAGCGCGCAATGGCAGTTTCGTAGTCGCCCGCGCGCAATGCCGCCTCGCCTTCCTCGTGTAATCGTTCGCTTTCGCCCGCTGCTCGGATGTTGTGCGCCGCGGCGGCAAAGAGAAAGAGGAGGGCGAGGAGAGCACGCATGCCGCCCGGCAGCGTAGCACATGCGGCGAGTCCGATCTTCACGCCGCTCGGGCTTGACCCGGCGCATGCATGGAGCTTTCGCTCGGCGGCATCTTCCATCATGTTGGTGCCGATGGCCGAGACGCTGACGCCGATGATGCAGCAGTATCAGCGGCTGCGCGCCAGCGTCCCGGCGGACACGCTGCTGCTCTTCCGGCTCGGCGACTTCTACGAGATGTTCTTCGACGACGCGAAGGACGCCTCCGCGCTGCTCAACGTCGCTTTGACGAAGCGCAACGGCGTGCCGATGTGCGGCGTGCCGTATCATGCGGCGCAGAACTACATCGCGAAGCTGATCAAAGCCGGCCGGCGCGTCGCGATTTGCGATCAAACAAGCGAGGCGCAGGCGGGGAAAATCGTCACGCGCGAGATCACGCAGATCATCAGCGCGGGCACGGTGAGCGAGCTCGATCTGCTCGAATCGAAGCGGGCCAATTACCTCTGCGCCGTCCACGCGGGCGATGGCAAATTCGGGCTGGCGTATGCGGATCTGAGCACCGGTGAATTCCGGCTGACGGAAGTGGCGAGCAACGCCGCGTTGCTCGACGAGCTGGCGCGCGTTTCGCCGTCCGAGTTGTTGATCAGCGATGCGCAGCAGGAGCGGTTCTCGGCGCTCGAACGCACGTTGTCCTACGACAGCTACGCCTTTCTTCCGGAGCAGGCGACGTTTACGCTTTGCGAGCACTTCAAGGTGAAGTCGCTCGAGGGCTTCGGCTGCGGCGAGATGCGGCAGGCGGTTGCTGCCGCTGGAGCGATCGTTCACTACCTCAAGCACCAGTTGCGGCGGAAGATCGATCACCTCACCTCGTTGCGCTGCGATGCCCCTGCCGAGCACGTCGTGCTCGACGTCGCGACCCAGGCGAACCTGGAGCTCGTCGCGTCGCGCGGTTCCCGCGATACAAGCCTGCTGAACGCGCTGGATCGCACGGTCACGCCGATGGGCGCTCGCAGGCTCCGCGCGTGGATCCTGCAGCCGTTACGCGATCTGCATGAGCTAAATCGACGGCACCAATTCATCGCGGATGCGCTGCAACAGCCGGAGTTCCTGGCTTCTATCCGCGACGGCCTGAAGTCGGTCCGCGACATCGAGCGCGCGATTGGCCGACTCAGTCAGGTCTCTGGTAACG
>DATHXZ010000090.1:0-5869 GCA_035459405.1 Chthoniobacterales bacterium | reverse complement strand
CTACAGGTTAGCGCCCTCGACGGCCGCGCGCCGGCATCTTGTCGAGGATCGGCTGAAGCGTCGGATCGGCCTGCAGCATGCGCGAGCGCTTGAGTTCGCGGAATTGTCGCGCCGCCGCAATCTGGCGATCCTTCGCCGCTTGCACGGCTGGATCAGCCATCGCCTGACGGTGAGCAGCGCGCAGCTTCGCGCGTTCATCGGGTGACAGGTTCGCCAGCATCCTTGTGTAACGAGCCCGACGCGGGTGGTCGGCGGGATCCCCATCCTGTGCGGACGCGAGAGGGGCCAACTGCAGTGCGGCCAAGGCCGCGAAAATGGTGAGCAGGCTTTTGGTTTTCATGTGCTTCAGCATTGGAAACACACAGCTCCAATGAAAGTTGCGCCGGCAAATGGCGGCTGGCGATTTCAGGCGTGCGGGCGTAATCTCCCGGCCTTTTCCGATGGCCAACCAAGCTCCGAAAACAGCGATCACCCCGCGGCGTGAGGAGGATTTTCCCGAGTGGTATCAGCAGGTAGTCCGCGCGGCTGAGCTCGCAGAGCCCTCCGATGTGCGCGGCTGCATGGTCATCCGGCCGTGGGGCTATGGCATCTGGGAGAACATGCAGCGCCAGCTCGACGTCATGTTCAAGGCAACCGGCCACGTGAATGCCTACTTCCCGCTCTTCATCCCGCTCAGCTACATGCAGAAGGAGGCAGAGCACGTCGAAGGGTTCGCCAAGGAATGCGCGGTTGTGACGCACCATCGCCTGGAGGTCGGCGCCGACGGTAAGATGCGGCCCGCGCCGGCGGCGGAATTAACGGAGCCACTGGTCGTTCGCCCCACCTCCGAGACGATCATCGGCGCGACTTACGCGAAGTGGGTGCAGAGCTATCGCGATCTCCCGATTCTGATTAACCAATGGGCGAATGTGGTCCGCTGGGAGATGCGGCCGCGCGTGTTTCTCCGGACGACCGAGTTCCTCTGGCAGGAGGGCCATACAGTTCACGAGAGCGAAGGGGAAGCGCGCGAAGAAACGAAGCGCATGCTCGATCTTTACGAGACGTTTGTGCGCGATCATCTCGCGGTTCCGGTGTTCAGCGGCGAGAAATCCGAGAGCGAACGCTTTCCCGGCGCCGTGCAGACGCTTTGCATCGAAGCGATGGTGCAGGACCGAAAAGCGATCCAAGCCGGCACATCGCACTTCCTCGGGCAAAACTTTTCGCGCGCGAGCGGGATTCAGTTCCAGACGCGCGACGGCAAACAGGAGTTTGGCTGGACAACCAGCTGGGGCATGAGCACGCGACTGGTTGGTACCGTCATCATGGCGCATTCGGATGACGACGGCCTCGTTCTACCTCCGCGTATCGCGCCGACGCATGTCGTCATCCTCCCAATCACGCCAAAGGAGGACACGCGCGCTGCTGTTCTAGCTGCAGCCGAAGCGCTCGCCGCTGAACTCCGGCAGGTGAACTACGCCGGCGCGCCGATCGAAGTGCATGTCGATCGTCGCGACCTCGGCGGCGGCGTGAAGAACTGGGAGTGGATCAAAAAAGGCGTCCCAATCCGGGTCGAGCTGGGGCCACGAGATCTGGAGTCGGGCAACGTCGCCGTCACGCGCCGCGACCAGGCGGCGAAATCGAAGGAGTTCCTCTCGACGGCAGAGTTCGTCCGTCGCGCGGCGACGATGCTCGATTCGATCCAGCAGAATCTGCTGGGGCGCGCAACGGAATTTCGCGATGCAAACACGCGCGTGCTCGATTCGAGGGAAGAGTTCTACGACTTCTTTACGCCGAAGAGATCGGAGAAACCTGAGATCCACGGCGGGTTCGCGCTCGCGCACTGGAACGGCTCGCGCGAAGTCGAGGAGCAGATCAAGAACGACCTGAAGGTGACGATCCGGTGTATCCCATTGAATGCGCCAGAGCCTGGCACCTGCCCGTTCACCGGCGAGCCGAGTGCGCAACGCGTCATCTGGGCGAAGTCGTACTAGCTTACCGTCGCACGGGAACGCTGTAGCGGACCTCCAGAAACTTACCCGCGGCCGCGTTTTCAATTCTAACCCCGCCGCTGCCGATGCCCGGCTGGTCGCAGACGATGTCAGCAGGGCCGAGGTCACGCGCCTTCACTGCGAACCGGCCGTTCGCATCAGTTCTGGTGGCTGCGGCGGGCTGCACATAGGCTTTCGGCTTCCGTCGCGAAGGCGTGATCGCATTGGGAAGACCGGGCATCACTCGCAGCGCGGCGGTGATCGTGTCGACCTGATTAAAGACACGGATTCGGACATTACTCAGAGGCTTTCCCGTCTTCGCCTCCACCACTCGCCCGTAAAACTGCTGCGAGGCTCCGACCGCGGTTGCGCCACTGCACAACATTGTCACGGCCGCAGCGAACAGGATCGTTCTCATAGGCGTGAGTGTATCAAGCCGTCCCGGGCTCGCACAGGCCGCCGTCCGCCTGTTGACGCGCTGTTTCGCGCCTGTTTATTGCAAATCGTGGCGACGGAAATGAAACTCTACAGCCGCGAATGGTGCTCGTGGTGCATCGACGCGAAGGAATGGCTGACGGAGCGCGGCTACAAGTTCACTGAGATCGACGTGGGCCAGGACCGCGACGCTTACAAGGAAATGACCGAGCTGTCGGACCAGACATACGTGCCCACCCTTGTCGCGGGAGACGAGGTGCTCGCGAACTTCGACACCGACCAGCTCGAGAAGTTTCTCAGCGAGCACGGGATCAAGCCTTAATGCTGTTTGGCCTTTTTCTGACGCTTGGCATTGCTGTGCTCAGCATCGCTTTGCGCAGCTACCAGACGTCCTTCGCGCAAAAGGCCGGCGCGTTCGGCATCCTCGCGTCGACGTTTTTGGCGATCTATTTCGCGAGCGGCAGCTGGGTCCTTGGCGTGGCCGGCGCGCTTGTCTGGCTGTTTCTGCCCTGGCTCGAGATCCTCACCCGGATCCGCGCGCTGCGCTTGCCGAAAGAGAAGTCGTTGCGGCCGAAGAGCGCGCCGTCCTCGGAGGTATTCCCGACGCTGAACGACATTACGCGCGAGATCGAGAACGAGGATTTCGCGCACGTAAACGACGCCGGCTGGGACTGGGAAGACTACAAGCAGTTCTTCCGGCTCTTCTACAAGGAAGAGGACCGTGCGCAGGCGACGATCTGCCTGAACGAGCAGAACGATCTCTCGTTTTACTACCTGCGCATCTCATCGCGGGCGAAGGACGGGATCATCTGGACGACCTGGAATTACCCGCTTTCCTACGGCCTGAAATTGACCCCGCAATTTCGGATCAATCGGCAGCGGCCCGATCAATCGTTCTGGCAGCTCTACCAGAGCCACAAGGAATACCTCCGGCAGAACCAGGTTGAGCTGAGCGTGATCGACCCGATGGATGAAGACCGCATCCAGGCGGAGATCGAGAAGGACCTACGCGAGCAGATCGCACACAACATCCGCGCCGGGGTGCTCAAGCCGGCGAACGAGCACGAGGTGAAGTATTCCTGGCGCGGGATGGTGTATCTCTGGTGCCAGTTCCTGCTCGATCTCGTGCGGCTTTAATCGCTTACTCGTAATCCTACTCTTACTCCTGCGGCAGAGATTAGGAGCAAGATTAGGAGCGGCTGGCGGCGCTCAGACCTTCATCACTTCGGCTTCTTTGCGCTCGAAGTGATCGTCGATGGATTTGACGAAACGATCCGTCAGCTTCTGCACGTCTGCTTCCATGTCGCGGAGCCCGTCTTCGGTGAGCTCGCCGGACTTCTGCAGCTTCTTCGCGTCGTCCATCGCAGTGCGGCGGTTTGCTCGCACGCGGACGCGCGCCTCTTCAGCCATCTGCTTAAGCGATTTCACCAGATCCCGGCGCCGCTCTTCTGAAAGCTCCGGCACCGGCAGGCGGATCAGCTTGCCATCGACGAGCGGTGTGATGCCGATCTTTGATTCTTTCAGCGCCTTTTCGATGTCGCGCACGGTCGAGGCGTCGAACGGCTGGACCACCAGGAGGCGCGCCTCGGGCGTCGTAATCAGCGCAAGCTGTTTGAGCTTCATCGACGAGCCGTAAGCCTCCACATCAACGTTTTCGACGAGTGCCGGCGACGCTTTGCCCGTCCGCACGGACGAGAACTCGTGCACCATGTAGTCGACGCTCTTTTCCATCGAGACCTCGGCGTCGAACAGGATTTCTTCAGCGCTCATGGTGCGCCAATGAACGCTGCCGCTGCCGGAATCGCAATCGCGAAGTGGCACCGCACGGTCACTGCGCTGCTACTCGCTGACGGTCGTGCCGATCTGCTTTCCGAGAACCACATCCGTGAAGTTGCTCGGCTGGCTCATGTCGAAAACAACGATCGGGATTTTGTTGTCCATGCAGAGGCTGAACGCGGTCGAATCCATCACCTGGAGGCGCTTCGTCAGGGCCTCACTGTAGCTCAGACGCTCGTAACGTTTCGCGTCAGGATTCTTCTTCGGGTCGGAATCGTAGACGCCATCCACCTTTGTAGCTTTCAAGATGACGCCGGCGCGTATCTCGCTTGCACGCAGTGCGGCGGTCGTGTCGGTGGAAAAGTAGGGATTGCCGGTGCCGGCAACGAAGATGACGACGCGGCCAAGCTCGAGGTGCCGCCTGGCTCGGCCAAGGATGAACGGCTCGGCCACGTTCTCCATCGCGATCGCCGTCTGGACGCGCGTTTCCACGCCGATCTCGTCGAGCACGCTTTTGAGCGCGAGGCCGTTGATCACGGTCGCCAGCATCCCCATGTAATCTGCCGTCGTGCGGTCCATTCCGCGGGTGGACGCCGACAGGCCGCGCCAGATGTTCCCGCCACCGATCACGACCGAGGTCTCCACGCCGAGGTCCCTGACGCTCTTGATGCAGTTCGCGATGCCGCGAACGATCTCCGGCGAGATGTTGTCGCGTGCGCCCGGCTCGCGCAAAGCTTCACCGCTCAGTTTGATGACGACGCGCTTGTAGATCGGCGCGGAGGGTTCGCTTTGCATGGCCGGAAGCAACCAGAACACCAGAACGTTGGGAAGCAAATTGCTCCCGGCAAGGCGCCGGTACCGGCGGTGGTAGCGCTTGTAGGACAAGCACTTCGCTTGCCGTCGAGCACGCGCGGTTGGGTCGTGATTCAGGGCAGGCGGAGCGCCCGCCCTACAATTCGCCGCCGCGGGCGGCGTTCGCCGCCCACGGATGGCCGTGCATGAATTCTGCCGCTGCCATGCGCTTCTTGCCTTCGAGTTGCACGTCGACCAAGACCAGCGCGCCGCCCCGCGCCTCAAAGCGCATGCCTTCCGCGCCATCTACGTTCATCGCGGCGCGGTAGATCTTGAGCTTCCGCTCACGTCCGAGGTCGTCGCGCAGGAGCGTGTACGCGCCGGGCCACGGATCAAACGCGCGGATCTTCCGCTCGATTAGCTGCGGCGATTCCGTCCAGTCGATCCAGCCGTGCTCACGTTCGAGCTTCGGCGCGTAGGTCGCTTCAGCAGCGTTCTGCGCCGTACGCGGAGCAGTCCCGCATTCCAGCAGATGCAACGCGTCAGCCAGCACGGCCGGCGAGATTTTCGCCAGCTTGTCGTGCAACGATCCGCCGGTTTCATCGGGCGCGATGGCGAGAGGCCGCTTCAGGAGGATGTCACCTGTGTCGAGACCCTCGTCCATGTACATCACAGTGATCCCTGTCTCGGCATCGCCCGCGAGAATCGCCGCTTGGATCGGCGCTGCTCCCCGGTGCCTCGGCAGCAACGAAGCATGCAGGTTCAGGCACGCGATCGGCGGGACCTCGAGCACCGTGCGCGGCAGGATCTGGCCATAAGCCATGACCACGATCACGTCAGGCGTGAGGGCGCGAATCTGCTCGACTGCTTCCGGGCGTTTGATGCGTTCCGGCTGGAGA
>DATHXZ010000089.1:0-9680 GCA_035459405.1 Chthoniobacterales bacterium | reverse complement strand
CTCTTTTGCTGGCAAATGCCGCACTTCTTCGCGATCGCATGGATGTATCGCGAAGACTACGCGCGCGCGGGGTTCCGCATGCTCTCCGGCGCTGACCTGAAGGGTGCGCGCAGTGGTCGCCAAAGCGTGCTCTTCGCGCTGCTCGTCACCGTGGCGAGCATCACGCCGGCGCTACTCGGTGTGACGTCGCCGCGCTACGTCGTGCTCGAGCTTTTGCTTGGAGCGCTTTTCGTCGCGCTCGCGGTGCGCTTCTACACGCACCGAACGATCGACGCGGCGCGGACGTTGTTCTTCGCATCGATCATTTACCTGCCGCTGTTGCTTGCCACGCTGGTATTCACCAAATCATGACCACTGCCACAGCTGTCGAGCGTCCGGCGCCATCTGCGAAGTCGGTCGCCTGGTATGCGACGTTAATCCTGATCCCGTTGCTGACAGCCGCGTTCCTCTTCTGGCTGCGCCAGGCGCAGATGGAACGAAATGCGCACCGCGCGATCGGCAACTACGGCACTGTCCCGGCGTTCCAACTGACGAACCAGGATGGGCAGCCGTTTGGGACTGAGCAGTTGAACGGCAAGATCTGGATCGTTGATTTCATCTTCAGCACCTGTCCGGGCCCATGCCCGATGATCAGCAGCCGCATGGCGGAACTGCAGAAGCCGCTCGAGAAGACAGACGTCCGGCTCGTGTCGATCACCGTTGATCCGGAGAAAGACACGCCGGAAGTGCTGCGAGGCTACGCCGACAAGCTGGAGGCGCAGCCCGGCTGGGATTTCCTCACCGGGCCGAAAGCAGCGATCTACGATCTGTCACGCAGCGGCTTCAAGCTTCCGGTGAGCGAGAGCGGCGATCAACCCGGTGTACCAGTGCATACGACCCGCGCGGTGCTCGTAGATGGCCGCGGCTCGATCCGCGGCTACTACGATGTGCTGGCGCCGGACACGCCGACGAAGCTCGTGGCGGATGCGAACCGGCTGGTGCGCGAGCAATCGCGGGCGAGAAAGTAACGCGCCGTTCTAGCGCGTATCCTCGAACCAGCTGACGATCTTGTAATTGGAGATTCGCCCGCCGGAGCCGAGCGCTTCGTCATAGTGAAGATCGGTGGTGCCGGTCATCGTGAACGTCTTGCCGACAAACGATCCATTCGCTGTGCCGCGTGTTCCGGCGTTGTTCATGTGAACGTGGTGATCAGGTGCGTAAACGGCGGCCGTAAGATGTCCGCTGCCGCCGAGCTCCACTGTCTTCGTGGTGCTCCCAGCCGGAGGTTGAACACCGTACATGAGCAGATTGCCCGGCTGATTGTTTTTGTTCACCAGGCCGTTACCGGAAACCTTTACGCCACCAGCGAAATAGATCGTCGCCTTCACGCCCGGGTGGACGATGATCTGCGAGTTGCCGGTCGCCGAGATATCGCCGGTGACATAAACCTCGATGTAGGTCGTGGAACCGTCAGCATTCCCGGTGAGGTTTAACACTTCGGTGCCGGCGATCGTAATCGAGCTGAGGACGTAGCGCGAGCTTGCCGAGCCTTCGGTAGAGGCAGCAGCAAGGTTGGCGTTGCCGGCAACGAGCATCGGCGTCGAATTGATCGCCGGCCACGTTGGCGCGGCCACAGGGACAGGCTCCTGATAGAAGTCGGTCCGCTGCACGCCACTGACGTTCGTGATGCCTGTTGCTGTTCCTGAGTTCGTGGAGACATCCCCATAAACGTAGGCGTTGCCGGCGTTGATCAGATTTCCATTCGTCGCGATGTGGCCGTTCTTCTGCCGCTCTGCCGCATCATACTGGCCGTTAGTTGACTTGTTGGGATCTCGGGAGTCGTAACTGTCGATCACGATGTTTGCATCATTCAGATCAAGCGAACTCAGGGACATGACCGCCTGATCAAATGCCGAGACCGGGCGCACGATCGCTTCGACACGACGCGTGACGCGTGCGCCACTGTTGCCGAGATCGGCGCCGGTGAATCGATCGGTCTTGAGGCTGAGCTTCCGGAGCCGTGTGTCCTGCTTATTATCGTTGGCCCGCGGCGGTCCGGTGATCGGCATCGTGCCGAGCGCTCGAATGCGATAATATTGCCACGAATTGCTTGCGTCGCGAAGCTGCAGCGGCGCATCTACCGTCACGTTGATCGTCATCTCTGTGCCCGCGAGACCGGCGTTAGGGATCACGCTGATTCCATAGCGCTCGATCGAGCCTTCCGTAGATTGGCCCGAGCTCCAGCCTTCCCATGCTTTGTTCGGCGGGGGAAACAGCGATTTGCGTAGCTCGCGGATTGCAAGATCGACGCCTGATTCGGCTGCGAGTAATGACTCCTGCCATTGCGCCGTCTGCAGGGCGTTCGTGTATTTCGAAGAAACCACGTGCAGCAGTTCCGCAGCTGCGAGCGAAAGGATGGTAATTACGAGCACGGTCCAGATAAGGACGCTGCCCGACTCGTCTGAGTTCAGTCTGCGCATTAGTACACTCCGCTCTGCATGTCCCTGCGGCTATTGCGCAGGAGGGTTGTATTGTGGAAGGCGGTTGCCGTTTTCACTTCTTCCGACGCTCCGCTCGATTTGAAGGTCGGTTTGAACTTGATCGAGGTTTTCACCACTTTGCCGAGATCGGTGGCGTTGAATTCGAAATCCTCGACGTCGCGGGCCAGTTCACTCGGGGCATCGTCGCCGTACTTGCGCAAGATACTTGCGCCCTGCAGGTAGTAGCGCACCTTCACCGCGCACGTGGCAGTGCCGTAGTAAACGCCTCCTTTGCCATCAAGCAGGGGCGTCTGCGGAGATCGCGCTGCAGTGGAATCGTAGTAGCACGGGATGTAGATAGAAGCGTCATTCTTGAGCGGTTCCAGCTTCACAGCCCGCCGCAAGTCGAGGGCGAGGTAGTCGGAAATCCGCATCTGGTCAGCGTGATTGATCGCGAAGTCGGTGGTTGCGGTGTAGTTGCGGCGCAAGGAGACAAACCCCAGGATCAAACCTGCGCTGACGGCGCTGAAAATCGCCGTGGAGATGATGATCTCGCCCAGTGCGAAGCCGCCGGCTGCTCGCCGACGAATCGCGCCGCGAGACGCGGTGTCGTTTACCATTTTGCTACGCCGCCTTTCGCCAGGATCGCAACCGTTTGGCGGGATGTGGAGTTACCCTGGGTGCCGCCATTGTAAGCGACGGTCCAGATCACTTTCATCGCGCTTTCCTTCAGCAGCTCGCTGTTGCGCGTCACTATCTCCGTGGTATTGCCGGTGCGAACCAGTTGAGTGGTCCCGCCGGTGCTGCCGTACGGGATCAGGGTCAGCGTCTCAGTGATGTTCTTCAGCGAGTCGCTCCCGGCGGCGCTGGCGTTGAGAAGGTTCGTTTTGATCCAATCGGCATTGGTGACTTGATGCCAGTTCGCGATGCGCATCCCCTCGACGCGTTGCTGGAGGACTTGGCTGGCGTTCGCGGCTTCGCGTGCTGTTCGCATCGTGCGCATGCCCGTCATGTTCATGGTGAAGAGCGAGGCGAGGAACAGCGCGCCGGTGCAGGCTGCGATCGTGGCTTCGATCAATGAGGCGCCGCTTTGACCTGAGGTTTTCGAGAGGATCATATACGTGGTGGGTTGCTACGGTTCTACAAGCATAGGTTGTGCCCGCGCTGATAATTACCATAACACCACGTCTGGCCACGCAGCAGGTCTGCGAAAACGTCAGCCAGTTCGTCTCAGAAATGACTGAAAACGGATCGGCTTTCGCACGTACGAGAACGCCGCCGCCCGTTTTTGCTTAGTGGGGTCGGCCGGTACGAGTGACCCAGAAGCTGCGGGCTGAGAGCGTTCGCTAGCCTTGCGGCTCCGGGTGAGCGGCGGGCGGTCCTTCCGCGCACACGAGGCGCAGGTATTCCCGGTATTCACCTTTCGGCAACCGATCGATGAGCCGTTCGAGTTGCGGCTGGTCAATGAAGCCGACCCGGAACGCCACCTCTTCGAGGCACGCGATCTTCAATCCTTGGCGATGCTCGATCGTCGCGATGTAGTTACTCGCCTCGAGCAAGCTGCTCTGCGTTCCGGTGTCCAGCCACGCCATTCCGCGGGTTAGGAGCTTCACATGGAGTTCGTCCCGTCGCAGATAGAGCAGATTCAGATCGGTGATTTCCAATTCGCCGCGCGCGGAAGGTTTCAGCGAGCGGCAAAAGTCCACCACACGTTCGTCATAAACATACAAGCCCGGCACGGCGAAGTGGCTCTTTGGCTGGCTCGGTTTCTCCTCGAGGCTGATTGCTCTGCCGTCAGAGCCAAACTCGACCACGCCATAACGCTCCGGATCACGCACCTGATAACCGAAAATGCAGCCACCGCGCTCCACCGCGAGAGCTTTCCGGTAGAAGTCGAGTTTCCCGTAGAAGATGTTGTCGCCGAGGATCAACGAAGCGCCCGACCCGCTGAGGAAGTCAGCACCGATCAAAAATGCCTGCGCGATGCCTTCCGGCTTCGGCTGTGCCGCGTACTCGATCCGGATGCCTAACTGCGAACCATCACCGAGAAAGTCCTGCAACATTGGCAGGTCTTTCGGCGTCGAGATGATCAGAACCTCGCGCAATCCGCCAAGCATCAGCGTGGCGAGGGGATAGCAGATCATCGGCTTGTCGTAGACCGGCAGCAGCTGCTTGCACACGATCCGCGTGAGCGGGTAAAGCCGTGTGCCGGCGCCGCCTGCGAGGAGGATGGCTTTCTTGTTCACTCGTCCTTCACCTCCACCGAACCAGAAGCTCAGCCCATTCCTGCAACACTTTGGGCGGCCGGGTAATTTCAATCCCGAACGAACCGCCGACTTTCCTTATCGCATGGGAGACCAGGCCGTTCGAGGTCGGGCGTTCCCGCAGAAAGGAGTCGCTTAATCCGTTCCGCAGGGTCGGATCGGCTATCCGGCCGCCCTCGCACTTCCCGAGCGCGCTTTGCAACACCGCAGCAGGAAGAACCGGATCAGCCTCGATGGTGGCGCTCACGGTCACGCCGAGCAGCTTCTTCAGCATCACCGCACAGAGTAGCATCCGGGAGCTCGTCGCGTGCACGTGGCTGATTTTTCTCTCACGCATCAACGTTCGGAGCGCGATCGCGAACCGCGCCTGCTCGAGAAAAATGCCACTCGGCGCGCGGTGTTTCTCGCGCGCGCGATCTTCTTCGAGCTCGTTCCGCGCTGTGGCGTTCGTCTGCCACTCCGCCTCAATGACCATCGGATCAGGGAGGAACTGCAGCTTGCTCACGAACTGCTTCCGCTCTTTGTGCAGGCGCTTCAGCGACATGTCGGGTGCCGGCTGACAAACAAACCCCACGACCGGAATGTCTTGCCGCTCGAGCTCGAGCATCTCGCCTTCCAAGAACGGCAACCCCGGATCGGTCCAGCGATCAATCAGATACGCCACCTCGTTGACGTTCGCCACCTCGTCCCGCGGAGCCGCCTCCGCCGTCCAGCTCCCGGCGATCCGCTCGAACAACGCCATCAACGGCGCAATCGTCGTCTCCACCTGAAAGTAACGCTCCACGCGCGCGCGGCCTTCACTTCCGAAGGTAAACCGCAGCCATTGATCGCGGATGAGGCGGTCGAGGGCGTTTGCGAGCGCCTCGGGATCGCCGCTCGGCACGACGAGACCGGTCAGCCCGTGGACAACGGCTTCAGGGATGCCGGCGATCGCCGTCGAGACCACCGGGCGCGCTGATGCCATCGCTTCCAGAATGACAGTAGGGAAGACATCGCTTGCGCCCGCCCGGTCTAACGTGGAGGCGAGCGTGAAAATTTCGCAGGCTTTCAACTTTTCGAACACTGCCTGCTGCGGCAGGGCGCCGCTGAGCGTCACGACGTCGTTCAAACCGCACGCGTTGATCTGCTTTTGCAAACTCTCGCGCAGCGGGCCGTCGCCGATGATCTCGCATACAAAGCCGAGGCCGCGCTGCTTCAACAACACGCACGCCGCGATGAGATGCTCAAAACCCTTAAACTCGACCAGCCGGCCGATGCTCACGATGCGAACCGCTTCGGTTGTATACGTCGGCGGGTCGGCGGTGACGAAGTTGGAGAAATCCATCCCGTTGTAAACGCGGTGGATTTTCTTCATCGCTTCCGGGCAGCGCCCGGAAAGGAGACCGCGGCTGTAGTCCGTCTCGACCGCGATGAATTCTGCGGCCGCGCAGATCTCCCGCAGCAGCTCGTCGCTGCCCAGGTCCGACATGAAGTCCTGCCCATGCGCGGTCACGCTGAATGGGATACCCACCATCTCCTTCAGGAACAAAGCCGTATGCGCGGCGCGGTTCGCGAAATGCACGTGAAAGTGTCGGATCCCTTCGCGTGCAAACAGATACGCGAAGTAGGCTGCGTTCCGCGCCCGCAGCGCGGGTTTGAACGCCGTGCCGTACTTCCGCTCGTGCTCATGGATTAACTTGTCCGGCCAGCGAAAATCGTCACGCGCGCGTTCTTCCCACAGCTTCAGGATGGGCGAAGGAGGCGCGTAGTGAAGAGGCGCCTTCAGCCGCGCAGCATGTCCGTGGCGAATGCTCGTGAGCGGCGGATGAACGGCACCGAGTAGGAGAGAGAATCCGCGGCGCTCCAGCTCGAGCATCTCCGTGTCGCAGAATGTCTGCGAGAGGACCGGATAGCGCGAGTAGAGATAGCCGAGGCGCATCCTTAGAAGCCGGATACCGGAATTCGGAAACCGGAAAGAAATTCGCTCGGTTCGCTAGTGGATCCTCTCGGAAGCGTCTCCGCGTTCCGATTTCCGCGTGCCGAACTCAGGAAAACTGGACGTCCTTGCCCGGATCCATCTCGAAGTCCAGCCGCACGGTCTCCGCTACGTTCGGCTTGATCACGTCCTCGACGTATTTCACGTAGATCGGGTCCTCGCAAAAGATGTCGTACTTGTCCATCGACTCAAAATCGATCGCGACGAAGAATGGCCATTGCATGCCGATGTCGATCTTCTTCCCGCACTTGATGCTGAGCACCTCGGGGATCTTCAAGAGCTGCATGCGCGTGTGCATCATCATCTCCTCGATCCGGGCCGGCGTAACCTCTGGCTTCAGCTTAAAGAGATCGATGTGGTGCACCATGGCGGCCTAAAGGTTTAGGCGTGGAGGAATGATCGCGCAAGCGGGAAACCGCCGCGCGCGAGAGCCTGTGCGCGCGCGATTGTGAGCGCTATTTCTTCCACTCGAGCGCGCCTTTTTTCAGCGCGTAAACGTACCCCACCATGAGGATGCTGACGAAGCTCAGCATGCTCCACAGGATGGACTTGCTCTCGACGATAGATTCCCTGTAGACGACCGCCCACGGATACATGAACACGATCTCGAGATCGAAGAGGATGAAGAGCATCGCGACGAGATAGAACTTTACGCTGAACCTCGGCTGCGCCTCGCCTTGCGGAACCATTCCGCACTCATAGGCCGAGTCCTTGATCTTGGTCCGCCGGCCGGCTTTGCCGAGGATGACGCTGACAATCAACGCCCCGACGGCAAAGCCGATCGCGACCAGGATGTGCAGCAGCACTGGCAGATATTCGCCGATCATGATGATTTGCGTGCGATCAACAATCGCACGCCAGGTGCGCGTTGCGCGCTACTTTGCTGTCGTAGCGGCGGTCTTCGCGGCAGGAATGTGGCCATTCTGCGGCGCGATCGCCTGCTTGAGCGCAGCCGGAAGACCCTTGTACTTCTTGCCGTCCTTCTTCACCGCGCCACGCGCGACCAGATTCTGCAGCTTCTCATAGGCACGGAGCCGAAGCATTTCCTCGCCGCCGCTGGCAGCATTCCGAGCACGAAGATTTTCGTGCACGATATCGAAGAGCTGCTTGAACTCGAACGAAGAACGGCGGGACAGAACCGCCACTAACTCCTCCGTCACGAGATCAGGAACTCTACGGGAAAATGCGTTTTTCTTGAGAATAGCCATAGATCGCAAACGATACCACGTTCCACCTACTTAGCAGCAGAATTCTCATCCTGAGGGAAATAAACACGTCTAGCCGCTCCATGGCTGCGCCATTGTGGCGCAATCAATCGGCAATAAAACAGCGTGAGGGACAGACGACAACGTTCAAGGCGTCTCATCGTCCGGTGACGGCGAGGGGAGTGGAAGCCCGATTGCCGGCGCCGGACGGCTGCTCCCTGTTCCGCGCGAAATGTCGCTACGGTACCACGTTGCGCCAGCTCCTGACGCGGCGGCGATCCCAAGCGCTGCGTGGTATATCGAGACGGGCCCGACCGACGCGGTGAGGTATCCGTCGCCCTCGTAGCTCTGCGCAATCACGATCGGACTGAGATGACGCGTAATTACCTCAGCGGCAGGCGCTTTGTTGAGATCGACTGTCTGCGCGATGGAAGGCACAAACGCCGCGCCCATGATCAGCATGGGCCGCAGGGCTGCGTCCAGTTTCGTATACAGTTGGGCCGTATCGAGATAAGCGAACGACTGCCGGCCCCTGTGCATTGTCCCCTCGGCGGACTTGAAGCGCTCCGTGGTCGCCAGCTGCGCGTCCGGAACGGCGGCAGCCCGCTTCATTGCCGTTTCCACCGACCCCGCATCGAGCCCGAAGATCGCCCTGTCGCGCCCGAGGCCAAGGGTCGGCGAAAGCGGGAGCAAGGGGTTCCGAGGCGGCTGCGAGTAATACCGCACGCCGTCGCGCTCCGAAACCGCCCATCGGCTCCCTTCAACGGTCGTGGCAGTGATCGTCGTTGCGATCTCCTCTGCCTTTGCCGCATCTTTCATCGGCAGCGTCGCGAGCAGAGCGGGGATGCGGGCATTTGGCGGCCAGTCGCCGATCACCCCGAGCTCGGTGCCGAAAGCGCTGTTCCACTGGTCGCCGCTGATCCCTGCCGCGCCAAGCTGCGCGATCACGCGTTGAAGTCCGGCCGATATGCCGGCGCTGGGGACCGGCGCGGGATTCTGGTGTGAAAGCGCCGGCTCGGGCGGGAACGTCAGCATCGTTGCCAGGTACAAGAACGTCTCGTTCGTCGCCAACGCGAGAGACGCGCGGGTTAGGTCACTCTGCTCCGCCGCCTTCGGCATCGTAACGAAGAGTAGGTCGCGAATCTTGCCGTTATCGAAAGAAGTGGCGGCCGCGATGCTGCGTATCTGACGAAGAGCAGGCACCCGTTGCGCGTGATCGGCGTTCTGCGGCAGCTGTGCAGCGGCTCGGGCGAAGAACTCATCCAGGCGCGCGTACCCGAACAGTGCGTAGTCGGCCGGCACTCTCTTCGACGCGGCACCAAACGCGGCGTCGGCAGCGAGGGTCGCCGAAGTGTCCGCGGTTCTCCTATCCGCGCGGTCGAGCAGTGCGGTTAGAGCTTCGACGCTGCTCGAGGCAAAGAGCCAATCGCGATCGTAAACCGTTGCGATCAGCGGCGCCGCTGTGATCCGGATGACTTCGATACGGTGGTGCCTGTGCTGGACAGTTTCCTGCTCGGCATCTGGCGCGTTTTGCTGCAGAGCGGAGAGCCAGTCGTCGACCAGCTTCTCAACGTCGGCTCGCGAAGCGTTGAAGCGGAACCCGCCGACGATGATCGGCCCGCCATTCTGCCATGCAGGGATCGCGACAAATGCATCTTTGATGCCGACCCGCTCGAGCTGCCGCATCCGTTCTTCCGCGGCGCCGTGCTTCGGCATGCGCTCGAGAGGCTTTTGCAGAAACTCCTGCACCGCCGGCTCGCGCCATAATTTGTAGATG
>DATHXZ010000088.1:0-4312 GCA_035459405.1 Chthoniobacterales bacterium | reverse complement strand
CTGCAGCGCACCGTCGCAGCATCCGGCGATCCGATCGACGCGTAAGTGCGCTATCTGCTCTGGCGTCGGGCCGCTACAGCTCATTCCGCTAAATCAGCGATCGGCCGAGGTGCTGCCTCATGCCTCCACGACCCGGTTTTTAGCCGCATATACCGCGCCCTCGGCGCCCTGCGCGCAAACGCGCATTTTTTAAAGAAATTTCGTCAGCGGCAACAGCAAACGCCGTAGTACCCGGGTGGAGAGACCATGTACGCCGGCCCTGTATCCATACTGCGACGAACCCGCGGCGCGCCGACTACTGGCCGAACTCAGCATGGAAAACGTCAAAACAGTTTTTGGGCTGCCAATTACCTCCGCGTTGCGGGTCCCATCGGGTCCACGTCGCCTGTAGCGACAGGGGCCCGCGGCGTGTGAGGGGTAATCGCGGGACAGCCAAACGGAGCCTCGCGTTGAGATCCCCACGCTCCTCACGCCAGGTACCCTCCGCCTTCATTCATGACGCGCCGCCGCAAAAACTCGGCTGAAGGTAGCGGCGCCGACGCGGGGACCGCGCGGATCGCAGAAGGCGACGCGCCGGCAGGGTCCGCACCGGACCGCGGTCCGAAGATGCGCTTCATCCATCCGCGTCGCCATCTCGACAAGGGCGCCATCGTCCAGCTCGATTGCGACACGCAATGCAACTTCATGCTGCTGACCGACGGCGACTATGCCGCGTACCAGCAGGTCCGCCGGTTCAGCTACTGCGGCGGTACCTTCAAGCACTTCCCCGCCCGTATCACCGTCCCGGAGAGCGGCGACTGGAACATCATCATCGATCTCGCAGGGGCGAAGGACGAAATTCAGTACAACATTACGATTGTGATCGACTGAGACTAACGACGCACAGCAGCGGTATACACGGTGCTATTGAGATTCGAAAGTAGCGCAATATGGGCCGCCGCAGAGGACCGGCGCGCGGGATTCGCATAGCGATCTGACTATCGGCTGGCCGGCAGTTCTCGGTCCGGCGACTCTCGTGGTGCCGAGCGAAGTCTGCTCTCCTGTCCGCGCGGAGAGCGGCTACAGGTTTGACTCGTAATGCAGGGCCCGTACCGATGATTGGCGGCTTTCTGAGCGCAATCCAAGGCGCCGCCACATACCCAAGCGTCGCGCCGAACGGCCCGATTTCTCGCAGGTGGCTCGCGTTCAGTTTCCAGTCGACCGTTCCTGTGTCCAGGTTCCTTCGCGCGGCACCCGAAGGCCGGTTACAGCGGGCGAGCGGTCATGACGGCCAGCTTAACGGAATGACTCGAGCCGCCGATGTAGTAAAGCGACACGCCACCGGCCGCGTATACCGGGTAAAGGGCATATGGCACACCTTTCATCCAGACCGGATGCTGCCGGTCGATGCGCAGGCCACGCGTGAAGGAGTGGTCCATGATCGATACGTAATTGCGCCGGTCGAAGATTGTGGTGCTGTCATCAGGACGACCGGCACCGAGGTAGGTCGCGACGTGCGTGTAGCTGCCGACGTTGTCGATCATCACAGCATCTTCGCGACCTTCGTCGAACCGAGTCGGCGCGCGGAAGGCGAACTCGTAGTCCGGCCCGCCCCACTGACTGAGATTGATCGGGTGGCCGGGCGAGACGTCAAAGATGTGCACGTCATCGCGGCCGGAGCTGGCGTTACGGAATGAGGCGGAGCGTGGCGCATCGTCGCGAGATGGATTGCGGGCCTGGTCGCGGCGAGCGTCAAACGCCGCAGCATCCGCCTGCGACAGGTGAACCGTCGAGGCGCGCAGCGCTTGAATCAGTGAATCGGTGGCGCCTTGCGCGCGGAGCGTGTTTTCCTGCTGCGGGGTGAGCGGCCTGACGAGTTTGCGTCGCGTCACCTCCTGCCTGATGGACGCCTCAGCTTCGCGCGCGCGCACGAGCAGAGACACTTCGCTAAAATCGATCGGCTCAGCGAGCGCGCTTGTGGCGAGGAGTGTGCAAGCGATGGAGGAGAGTGTGAGGAGATTCCAGAAGCGCGGTTTCATAGAGGACCCGAGTTCTAGCAGGCGGCCGGCTGGTCTGGCAATAGTGGAAAATATGGCACGGCTTTCGTCTCAGCGCGCGCTCCCGCGCAGCATAGCCTCGCAGCAGCTGAGCCGCGCGCGTCTGCGATCAAGATACGGTGCCGCTCGCAGCCAAACGCCGGCAGCGCACGTCGATCGACGGCAAATCGGCCGCGAAGATTAGTCGCGCTTTTTCCGCTTCGGGTCCTTCAGTTCGTCTGTATCCCTATCCTCGCGCACGGCAGGTGGATCGCTGGCGTTGATGCGGCTGGCTTTATCGCGGTTCATCGCAAGCGTAATGCTGATAGCCATGCCGCTTGCAAAGCGGCGGGGTCGGTTTTCTGCCGCGCACGTCATATTTCAGTTGTCGACGTGATCGGCACCGTGCGCTCGACCTTGTTCTCTCTCAGTGTAACCGCAGTCGGATTCATGCTCGTGAGCACGGTCCCGTGAGACTTAGGTCCTTGTTCTTTTTCTTGCGCTTGTCAGCAGCATGGAGGGGGGCGCACCGACGCTCAGGACTGCGATGATGGCGAGGATCGGAAAGAGCTTTTGCATGTCGTCAATGTAGCAGCGTTGATGGACACGCAGTTCGGTTGCCGCTCCGTGTGGGAGGCTCTGCCACCGTGAATCGCCGTCGACGACGATCCCCAGCGCTCCGCGGAACCGATGTTTGACGAAGCCGTAAAGACCGCTACTGTGCCCCTCCCGCTCCGCAGGTTGCAGCAACCGGCGGCGCAACAGCAGGAGAGTTTCGGCAGAGCCGCGACTCGCACGGACTGCATCACAGCATGCAACACAATCGATCAAAACGTTATCGCGCGGCCGCCGAAGGGGTGGACCGCAACAAGACTTACAATCTCCTTGAGGCGATCTCCACGCTGAAGAAGCTGACGCCGCCGAAGTTTGACCAGACGGTGACGATTTCGTTCCGGCTCGGGGTCGATCCGAAGCAATCGGACCAGATGGTGCGCGGCACGTGCCCGCTTCCGCACGGCAGTGGCAAGCAGGTACGTGTGCTCGTTTTCGCGGAGGGCGAAGCTGCCGCCGCGGCGAAGAATGCCGGCGCGGAGTATGTCGGCTTCATGGATCTCGTAAAGCGCGTGCAGGAAGGCTTTCAGGATTTCGACGTGGCGGTGGCCACACCGGCTGCGATGACCGAGGTGCGCAAGCTAGGTAAGGTGCTCGGCCCGCGCGGTCTGATGCCGAACCCGAAGACCGGGACGGTGACGGACGATACAGCGAAGGCGGTGCGCGAAGTGAAGGCCGGCCGCGTCGAGTTCAAGCTGGACAAGAACGGCAACGTCGCGGTGCCGGTTGGCAAATTTTCCTTCGAAGAGACGGCATTAGTGGAGAACGGCACGGCTGTGATTGAAGCGGTCGTCCGTGCGCGGCCTGCGACGGCGAAGGGCCGCTTCGTGGAAGGACTGTGCCTCAGCGCCACGATGTCGCCTGGGATCACCGTTGATCCGTCACCTTATCTATCGGTCTAACCGGAAACACCAAACATGAGACCTGAAAAAGCGGATATCGTTTCCGATCTTTCCCAAAAGCTCAACAGCTCCTCGTTCATGCTGGTGACTGATTACCAGAAGATGAAGGTGCCGCAGTTCGGTGAGTTGCGGAATCGGTTGTCGCCGCTCGGCGGAGAGATTCATGTTGTAAAGAACAGCTTCCTGAAGCGCGCGATGGCGACCAGTGGCTTGCCGGATGTGGGCGAGCAATTGACCGGCCAGACGGCGGTGGTTACCGGGCAAGCCGACGTGGCGCCGGTCGCGAAAATTCTCAAGACGTTCTCGGCGGAGTTCAAGATCGCCGCGCTCAAGGTCGGGGTGGTCGACAAATCCGTTCTTTCGACGGCCGATGTCGAAGCCATCGCGGAATTGCCGGCGCGTGAAGTGCTGCTCGCGCAGCTGCTTGGCTTGCTCTTGTCGCCAATGAGTGGACTGGCGCGGTTGCTGAACGAGCCCGGCGCTTCGCTCGCGCGCCTGCTGCAGGCCAAGTCGGAGAAAGAAGGGGGCGCGCCGGCCGAGGCGGCAGCTTAAATATTTCACAATTTCGCTGCGCCGCGGTTGGCGAGGCGAGCAACAAACAAACGGTCCGGTCCGGCGGCTGTCGGGCTTAATTCTGCGGAAGCTTCCGCGGGCGGCGATTGGAGGAAAACAAAATGGCAGATACAAACACATTAGTAGACCAGCTCAGCGGATTGACCGTTCTGGAGATCGCGGGTCTGGTGAAGCAGCTCGAGGAGAAATGGGGTGTCAGCGCAGCGGCTC
>DATHXZ010000087.1:0-6556 GCA_035459405.1 Chthoniobacterales bacterium | reverse complement strand
CGGCGTTGCTCGGCGGCCGGACGAGCGGTGGCGCTGCCTTTGCGGTTCGACGCGGCGGCGGCGTCGGTTTGTCGTCATCTTTAAAGTCGCGATCGCTAATCGGCGGAGGTGGCGGCGCGACCTCTAGCTCCTCCACTGGCGGAGGAGGCGTCGCCTGCGCATCAGCTTGATCGGGTTCGATGATGATCCACTTCTCATCGTCGGCGCCGATCGTCGGCGCCGGTGGCGGGTCCGGCTTCAGTTCAGCCAAGGCGACGGCGCCCCCGTGAATCAGCACAGCAGACACAAACGCGGCAGCGGTCTGCCATTTGGATCCAGGACGGTAAAACAGCGGTGCACTCATGCGATGATCTCCTTCATGAGATAGACACGCTAGCCGCCGGAAACTTACGACGAAGACGCACCACTGGGACTGCGGCTGGCGTTTTCGATTGCCAAAGCCGTGCCGGAGTTTTCACTCTGCGGCGCGATGGAGTTGAAGGCTTACCTGGCGGCGCGGCAGAAGGAGGTGGACCGCGCGCTCGATCGTTTTCTGCCGAAGGAGAATGCGAAGCCGGCCACCATCCATAAGGCGATGCGCTACAGCCTTTTCGCCGGCGGCAAGCGCCTGCGCCCGATCCTCTGTCTCGCCGCGGCGGAAGGTTGCGGAGGCGACATCGAAGCCGCCCTGCCGTCCGCCTGCGCGATGGAATGCATCCACACCTATTCGTTAATCCACGACGACCTCCCGAGCATGGACAACGACGATTTCCGCCGCGGCCGGCCGACTTGTCACAAGGTATTTGGTGACGGCATTGCCGTGCTCGCGGGCGACGCGCTGCTGACGATTGCGTTCGAAATCGCAGCCACCACACAGCCGACGCGCCGCTACGATCTCAAGCAGATCATTGGCGAGATCGCCGTCGCAGCCGGCAGCCGCAAGCTGATCGCCGGCCAGGTCGCTGATCTGGAAGCGGAGGGCCAACCGATCACACGCGCCGGGCTGCGTTACATCCACGAAAATAAAACCGCGGCGATGCTGATCGCTTCAGTGCGGCTCGGTGCAATGAGCGCCAATGCCACCGCCAAGCAGCTCGACGCGATCACCGCATTCGGCGCTGCGCTCGGGCTCGCCTTCCAGGTGATCGATGACATCCTCGATGTGACGCAAACGTCCGAGAAGCTCGGCAAGAGCGCCGGCAAAGATGTGGTCGCACAAAAAGCGACCTACCCCGCAATCATCGGGTTGAAGAAGTCGCGGCGGGAAGCGCAGCGGCTGACACGTGAAGCACACGATGCGCTCGCCGGGTTCGGGGCCAAGGCGGAAACATTGCACGCCCTCGCGAACTACCTGCTCGACCGAGAGTATTGACTTTGGCCGTTTGATGGCCGGGAGAACCCTCACCTTCCATGACAACGCCGGCGCTTAGCGGCTGCCGGGAATCCTCTCGAGGATGGCGATGGCCTCAAGATTGTTCTTCACGCCGGTCGCGCGCACCATAACTCCCTTGTCCTGGAGACTCGATGGGCCTTTCACCTCGACCCAGCGGCCGTCATTCTGCAGCACCTTCAGCTTAGTACAGCCGAAGTAATCCAGCTGCTCGTCGCCGGGGCTGGCGAGGTTCACGAAGGAGAGCGCCATCGTGCCGTCGGCGATCTTATAGATCAAGAGGTGCAACAGGACGGGAGAGCTTGGGAGCTGGCTGTCGACTTTGTAGTGCCGCAGAAGTCGCACCTCCTTCGCTCGCTCGATCGCGAGCGCATCAAACGATCCGCCCAGGTCAGACTTTGCGATCCTCGCCCCGAACAGCTTTGTGCCGACAAGCTCAGCGCGCACGACAACGTGGCCGTCGATTGGTGAAATCCTCAGCGTCTCAAAGAACTTCGGGCTGATGGCACGCTTCAGCACGCGCGTCGGAATGACGTTGATCTGTTCGATGGTTCGACCCTCGCGCGCCTTGGGAGCCGCGATGGCGCTGCCAACCAGTGCAAGGAGTGTGACTAAGGTGAGGAGGAATTTCATGTGTTTGTCTGGGGTCGATAGTTGGTGTTTCGGGGCGACGAATTTCATCGCCGCCGAGTCAGACACGCGACACGCGGAATAGTTAAACGGATTCGGCGGGCATTTGACGCGTCCAAGTTCCCTGCCGGGGAGCACGGGATCTTATCCCGCCACACCTGTTCGCCGGAGCCTGCGGCGAACCATGGGTAAACAACCCGTGCTCCCCAGACGCAGCGCTCACGCAAGCGCGAGATTCGGGTCGATCTCTTCCGTGACGCTGGTCATCTGGCGCGCCTCGAACCGCAGCGCCGCCGCAAATGCGATCATCGCGGCGTTGTCCGTCGTGAGCGAACGCGGCGCGGCAACGAAGCGCAAGCCGTCAGAGTTGCATGCGCTTTCCATCTGCGACCGCAGCGCGTTGTTGCAACTGACGCCACCGCTCAACGTAACGAGATTCGCGTTGCAGTTCTTCGCCGCGCTGATCGTCTTGCGGACCAACACCTCGTTCGCGACCCGCTGAAAGGACGCGCAGAGATCGTCCAGCGTTTGATCGGAATGCAACGCGTCCGCCGGCAGCTTCGCGATGAGGTAGCGCACAGCTGTCTTGAGTCCACTGAAGCTGAAGTTGAAATCGCCGGAATCGAGCATCGTGCGAGGGAGATCGAAGCGCATCGCATCGCCTGACGCAGCGCGGCGCTCGATCTCTGGACCGCCGGGATAGCCGAGGCCGAGGAGCTTCGCCACTTTGTCGAACGCTTCGCCGGCGGCGTCATCGACCGTTCGGCCGAGCAGCCGGTAATCGTCGACTCCCCTCACCTCCGCGAGCAATGTATGCCCGCCGCTGACGATCAACGCGACGTTCGGTTCGACGTTGCGACCAAAGAATGGTGAGAGCAGATGTCCTTCGAGATGATTGATCGCGAGGTATGGTTTGCCCGCGCCGAGTGCCAGCCCCTTGGCGGCAGACGCGCCGATCATCAGCGACGTGGCGAGACCCGGTCCGCTGGTCGCGGCGAACGCGTCTACATCGCGAAGCGAAAAAATGCCGGCTGCACCGACGGCCCGTTCAAGCAGGCGCGGCAGGTGCAGCAAATGATTACGCGATGCGACTTCCGGCACCACGCCGCCGTACGGCTCGTGCGCGGCGGTTTGCGAAGCTACCTCGCTCACGAGCAATTCGCGGCCGCGCAGGATTGCGACAGCCGTTTCGTCGCAGGATGTCTCCAGCGCGAGAATCAGCGGCTGATCATTCACCGCGGCAGCGTAGCACAGGCACGACGCCTGTGCTACATGAAACTACTTCTTCACCGGCTCGGCGTTCGGCGCCCCCTGCTGGGCGTAGATCATCACGCCTTTCAGCGCGTCGATCGCGCGGAGCATTTGCGGATCCTTGGTCTTGATCAGATTCAGCTCGTCTTCCGGTTTCAGGTTGTCCGTGCTGCGGCTCGTGAAAAGCGCCCGCTCCTGTTCCCCGCTAAGCGGGACGGTGATGTTTGGAGCGACGCCGTGCGCGTGGATGATCTGCTTGCTCGGCGTGTAGTATTGCGCGGTCGTCAGGCGCAACGCGGAGCCGTCTGGCAATTGCATCACGTTTTGCACGGAGCCTTTGCCGAAGGTCGTCTCCCCGACAAGGATGCCGCGATTCAAATCCTTGATCGCGCCGGCTACGATCTCGGCGCCACTCGCGCTGCCTTCGTTGATCAGAACGGCGAGCGGAAAGCGCGGGCGCTGCTTCGTTGTAGAAGGCGTGGCGTAATCATTCTGCTGTGACGCGACGCGGCCCTGCGTCGACACGACGGTCGTGTTCGGCGGCAGGAACTGCGCGCAAACATCCACCGCGCTGTTCAGCAGGCCACCAGGGTTATTGCGCAAATCCAGCACGAGTGCCTGCATCCCCTGCTTCTGGAGTTCGTCGAGCGCCTTCTCCAGTTCGTCGGCTGTCGGCTCGTTGAACTGCACCAGCCGCACGTAACCGATCTTGAATTGTCCGCCGAGCTCCCCATCCAGAATCCGCGTGCTCTTCACGCTCTGCACCTTGATCTCGGCGCGCTCGAGGACGTGATCTTTGATCTCCTTCGTCGCGGGTCGAAGGATCGTCAGCGTCACCTTCTGAGCCGGCGTGCCGCGCAGCACCTGGATCGCGTCCTGCAGCTCCATCCGCTCCGTCGATGTGCCGTTGATCCGCAGAATTTGGTCGCCGGAGAGGATGCCGGCCTTCGCCGCCGGTGTGTCCTCCATCGGCGTGATCACCGTCAGCAATCCGCCTTTGACCGAGACTTCGATGCCGAGCCCATTGAACCGGCTCCGCGTGTCGTCCTGCATGTCCCGGAAATCCGCCGGATCCATGAACTGCGAGTGCGGATCGAGGGACGCGAGCATGCCCTTCATCGCCGCGTAGATGAGGTCGTGGTAGCTGACCTTTTTGCTGTCGACGTAATCCTGCCGGATCAACTGCACCGCGCGCGCGAAGACCGAGATCTGCGCGTAGCCGGTGTCGTCCTCTGGCCCGGCGGCCTGCGCGTTATAAACGCGGAACCCGAGGAGGACATTGACGAACAGCAGACAGGCGAGCGTGCTGATCAGAAGGCGGCGCTTCATTGTATTAAGCAGGTGGAAAACTGCCCGCAATCATCGCGTAACCTGAAAATTTTGGCAACGCGCAAACCGTGTGGTAGGGACATCGCGCTGCGATGTCCGACCCGCGCCGCCGCACACGGGACCTAATCGAACTGGACTCGAGCTGCGTCGCTCGGACGGGGCAGCGCGCCGTTCCCCTACCTGTAGCCTGATGAAGAGACTTCGCTTGCTCGTATTCGCGCTCGCGCTCGCGCACAGCCTCGCCTGCCCTCTTCTGGCCGATCCAGGTCCAGCCGACACCGAGTTCGACAAGGTCGCGGACGAATACATCAAAGGCTGGCTCGCCGCGCATCCGATCACCGCGACGCAGCTCGGCATCCACGACTTCGACGGCCGCATCAGCGATTTCACGCGCCTCTCGTTAGATGCAGAGCTTTCCCGGCTCCGACGGTTCGACGAACGGCTGAAGCGTTTCGACGCGACGAAACTCGCGCCGGACAAAGCCGTGGACCTGCGCATCCTGCAGGCCGCAATTCGCAAGGACCTCTTCGATTTCCAGGCGGCGAACACGTTTGAGAACAACCCGATGGTCTACGCGCAGGCCATCGACGTGAACGTCTACATCAAACGCAACTTCGCGCCGCTCGAGGAGCGTGTCCGCAGCATCGTCACGATCGAGAACCAGGTGCCGAACATCATGATCGCGGCCAAGACGAATCTCGCGCCCGTCCTGCCCCGCCCGTTCGTGGAGCTCGCGATCCAGATCGCACGCGGCAATGCCGATTTCCTGAAGAAGGATCTAGTCGAGGCTTTGAAGAACCTGAAAGACGAGCGACTCCGCGCCGCATTCCACGCCGCGAATCGCAAGGCCTGGATGGCGCTCACCGACTACGCAAACTGGCTGGAGAAGGATCGTCTGCCGAAGGCGATCGCGGAGTGGCCGCTCGGCGAGCAGAAGTATCGCCAGATGCTCGCCGAGACCGAGCTGCTGAATATGGAGCCGGCGAAGGTGCTCGAGATCGGGATGGCCGAGTTAAAGCGTGAGCAGGCGGCGTTCGAAGAAGCGGCCAGGATCATCGACCCGAGCCGGCCGGCGCATGAAGTGTTCAAGGACGTGAAGAAGGATCATCCGACCCCCGACAGCCTGATCCCGGACACCGCAAAGACGCTCGAAGCCATTCGCGAATTCGTGGTGAAGAAGGATCTTGTGAGCATCCCGTCAAAGGAGCGAGCGAAGGTCGATGCGACGCCGAAGTTCGCGCGCGCGACTTCGTTCGCTTCCATGGACACGCCGGGACCATTCGAGAAGAAGGCGACTGAAGCCTACTACTACGTCACTCCGACCGAGCCGGAGTGGCCAGAGCAGCAGAAGGAAGAATGGCTCACGGCTTTCAATTACTACACGACCGAGGTCGTCTCGATCCACGAGGCGTATCCCGGCCATTACACGCAGTTCCTCCATCTGAATGCCTCGCCCGCGAGCCGCGTCGCGAAGATTTTCCGGAGCTACGCGTTCGTGGAAGGCTGGGCGCACTACACCGAGAAGATGATGCTCGACGCGGGCTACGGAGCGAGCACGAACCCGACGCCGGGCGAGGACGACGTGAAGAGCGCCGCGAAGTATCGCATGGCGCAAGCTGATGAAGCTTTGCTGCGACTCTGCCGCCTCGTCGCTTCCATCAAGATGCACACGCAAGGCATGACCGTGGATGAGGCGACGCGCTTCTTCATGGAGAACTGCCACTACGAAGAGAAGCCGGCGCGCTCCGAAGCGATGCGCGGCACGTACGACCCTGGCTATCTCAACTACACGCTCGGCAAGCTCATGATCCTGAAGCTGCGCAAAGACTACGAAGCGCAGGAAGGCGCGGATTTCTCCGCCAAGAAATTCCACGACGAGCTGCTGAAGCACGGCATGCCACCGATCCCGATCCTTCGCGAGATTATGCTGAAGGACAAGGCGAAGTGGGCCGAGGTGTTGTAGGGACACTTTCGTCG
>DATHXZ010000086.1:0-1511 GCA_035459405.1 Chthoniobacterales bacterium | reverse complement strand
GATCGACATTTCGCAGATCAAGGGCACAGGGCCGGAGGGTCGCGTCACCGAAACCGACGTGCGCGCCGCGATGAAATCAGCGCCCGCGTCTGCTGCGGCGCCACAGCAGAAGTCGCAAACCCCAGCACCTGCGCACCAGATACAGGGCGACCGAATCCATCTTTCGGGGATGCGCAAAGTGATCGCGCAGCGATTGACCGAGAGCCTCGGACCGGTGCCGCATTTCTATCTCAGTATCGAGATCGATGCTGGCCCGCTGATGACTGCGCGCGCCGAGCTGAAGGCCGGCGGCGAAGAAAGCGACACGTCGAAGATCACGGTGAACGATTTCGTGCTGAAGGCTGCGGTCGAGGCCGCCGTGAAGGTGCCGAAGGTGAACGCGTCGTTGGATGGTGATGCGCTGATCCAGTACCACGACGTCGATCTCGCGATTGCCGTCGCAATCGAGGACGGCCTCGTCACACCGGTCGTGCGCGCTGCGCAGAACAAGTCGCTGCGCGAAATCAGCGAGACCGTGAAGGACCTCGCCTACCGCGCTCGCCACAAGCGCATGAAGCCGGAGGAGTTCCAAGGCGGAACGTTCACGGTCTCGAATCTCGGCGGCCACGGGATCGATTCATTCTCGGCGATCATCAACCCGCCACAGAGTTTTATCCTCGCGATCGGCGCGATTACAAAGCGCGCGGTGGTCGACGACTGCGACCAGATGCACGTCGGCCAGCGAATGTCGATCACGATGAGCTGTGACCATCGAGTGATTGACGGCGCGCTCGGCGCTGAATATCTCAAAGAACTGCGCCGGCTGCTGGAAAATCCGACGCTGCTGCTGATTTAAGCGACGCCGCGCGCCACCGTTACTCGCGGTAAGGCAAACCAGATTCGTAAAGCGCAAGGTGCCGGCGAATCGTTTCGGCGAGCGGACCGGCGGCGAGTGAAAGGGCGCGCCGTGCTGCCTCCACTGCATCGGCAAACCGGCTTGCTTCGGCATAGGCAGCCGCCAGCGTCGTCACGACGTTGACATCGTTCCCAGCCACGAGCCGATTAGCGCGCTCTGCGAGATCCACAGCTCTCGCGCCGTTTCGAAGCTCTGCGTCCGCGCTGGTCGCGAGAATCCAGGCGAGGTTGTTGAGCGCGTCGGCATCCTCCGGCTTGAGCTCGAGTGCCTTCTCAAACGCAGCGATCGCTTCCGCCCGCCGTCCGGTCTGCATCAGCGCGGTGGCAAGGTTATAGTGAGCATCCGCATTCGACGCATCGATCTTCAAGCCGGTTTGCAGCTGCGGAATCGCGTCGCGTGCGCGACCGAGTTGCAGGAGCGCGCTACCCAGGTTGTAACGCGCGTCTGCGTAGGTCGGCTCGATCTCGATCGCGGTCGTCCAATGCCGCAGCGCTTCGTCGACGTGACCTGCCGGCATCAATAGCGCCGCCACGTTATTGTGCGCCAGCGAGAAACGCGGATTGAGCTCTAAGGCGCGGCGGTAATGAGCCATCGCCTCCTCCGGCCGATCAAGCTT
>DATHXZ010000085.1:0-3352 GCA_035459405.1 Chthoniobacterales bacterium | reverse complement strand
GGCGTCCTCATCATGGACGCCGATGCAATTCGCCGCGCCTTGCGGCGCATCGCGCACGAGATCATCGAGCGCAATCCCGATCTTGCCGCGCTCGTGCTTGCGGGCATCCCGTCGCGCGGCGTCGAAATTTCTCAGCGCATCGCCGCACTGATCCAGTCTTTCGAAAACGTCCGCGTGGAAGCCGGAGTGATCGACGTTTCCATGCACCGCGATGATGTCGGACAGCGTGCGAATTTGCCGATCGTTCGTGCGTCGCACCTTCCGCTCCCGCTCGAGAGCCGCACCGTCATTATCGTCGACGACGTCTTTTATACAGGTCGCACGATCCGCGCGGCGATGGACGCAATCGGCTCGTTCGGCCGACCGGCCCGGATTCAACTCGCAACGCTCGTTGACCGCGGACATCGCGAGCTGCCGATTCGTGCGGATTACATCGGCAAAAACATTCCGACCGCACTAGGCGAGCGCGTCCGTCTGCGTCTCGAGAACGTGGACAATGAGCCGGACGCGGTCTGGTTGGTGAAGGAGGCAGGCGCGTGAGCGACGTCCGCTGGAGCCGCAAGGACCTGCTCGGCATCCGCGAGCTCTCGGCGGACGAGATCAACTTCGTGCTCGATAGCGCCGACGCGTTCAAGCAAGTCGGCACGCGCGACGTGAAGAAGGTGCCGGCGCTGCGTGGCAAGACGCTCGTCAACTTCTTCGTCGAGCCGAGCACGCGCACGCGGACATCATTCGAGCTGGCAGCAATCCGGCTGAGCGCCGACGTCATTAACATCTCCGCGACCGCATCCAGCCTAACTAAAGGCGAAACGCTCAAGGACACCGCGCGGAATTTGGAGGCGCTGCACGCCGACATCATCGTGCTCCGACACAGTTCAGCCGGCTCCGCGCAGTTCCTGGCCCAGCGCCTGAACTCCAGCGTGATCAACGGCGGCGATGGCGCACACGAGCATCCCACGCAGGCGCTGCTCGATCTTTACACCATTCGCGAAAAGATGGGCCGCATCGCCGGACTCCACGTCGCGATTATCGGCGACATTCTCTTCAGCCGCGTCGCGCGCTCGAACATCTTCGGCCTGCTCAAGCTCGGTGCACGCGTGACGCTCGTGGGACCGAGCACGCTCGTGCCGCGCGAATTCGAGAAGCTCGGGGTCGCCGTCTCAAGCAACATCGACGACGTGCTGCCGACTGTTGACGTCGTCAATCTGCTCCGCATTCAGCACGAGCGGCAGCGGAAGGAATACTTCCCCGGCCTCGGCGAATACATCCGCCTCTTCGGCCTAACGAAAGCTCGCGCGAAGCTACTGAAGCCCGACTGCCTCATCATGCATCCGGGGCCGATCAACCGCGGCGTCGAGATCGACAGCGAGCTCGCGGACGGCGTGCAGAGCGTCATCCTTGAGCAGGTCACGAACGGTCTCGCCGTGCGAATGGCTGTGCTCTACCTGTGCGGCGGCATTTCGGCACAATGAACACCATCATCCGCAACGGCCGCATCATTGACCCGGCGAACGGGCGCGACGAGATCGGCGACTTGTTTATCGCCGATGGGAAGATCAGCTCCGAGCAGCCGGGGGACGATGCCGAAGTGATCGATGCGTCCCGCCTCGTTGTCGCCCCCGGGTTGATCGACATCCACGTGCATCTGCGCGAGCCGGGTTTCGGCTGGAAAGAAACGATCGCATCGGGCGCGCGCGCGGCGGCGGCAGGCGGCTTCACCACGATCGTCTGCATGCCGAACACTTCTCCTGCGGCGGACACCCCGAGCACCGTCACGTGGATCAAGGATCGAGCCGCCGAGACAGCCCGCGTCAACGTGCTGCCGACGGGCGCTATCTCGAAGGGCCTAGCGGGCGAAGAGTTGGCGCCGATCGGTTCGCTCGCACAGGCGGGCGTGGTTGCGATTACGGATGACGGCCATTGCATCCAGAACAACGAGCTGATGCGCCGCGCGGTGGAGTACGCGCGCATGGTCGGCGTGCCGGTGCTCGACCACTGCCAGGACTACAACCTCGTCGGCAGCGGCGTCGTGCATGAAGGCTACTGGAGCACGTTGCTCGGGCTGCCCGGCTGGCCAGCGGCCGGCGAAGAGGTGATCGTCGCGCGCAATATCCTGCTGGCGGAGCTGTGCGATCACCACATTCACTGCCAGCACCTAAGCTGCGCCGGGAGCGTGCGGCTGTTGCGCGAGGCACGCGCCCGCGGCGTGAAAATCAGCGGTGAAGTCTGCCCGCATCACATCGCGCTGACGGACGAGTCGATTCAGAACTTCGACACGAACTACAAGATGAACCCGCCGCTACGGACGGCTGCGGACATCGCGGCATTACTTGAGGGAATCGCCGACGGCACGATCGAGATCCTCGGGAGCGATCACGCGCCGCATGCCACGTTCGAGAAAGAAGTGGAGTTCGACGCCGCGCCTTTCGGCATCGTGGGGCTCGAGACGGAGCTAGGATTGTTCATCGATATCCTCGCGGACAAAACGAACACCATCAGGCTGCCGCGCCTCATCGAGATGTTCACGACGAAACCGGCGCGCCTTCTCAACATCCCAGCGGGAACGCTGAGCACCGGTGCAGCAGCGGATGTGACGCTGATCGATCCCGAGCTCGAGTGGACAGTCGATCCGACAAAGTTTGAAACCGCGTCGTGCAACACCCCGTTCAACGGCTGGAAGCTGAAAGGGCGGGCTGTCCGAACGATCGTCAGCGGACGAACTGTCTGGCGACTGTAGCCGCTTGCCTGTGGTGAGCGCCTTCGTCGTCCCACAGGGACGCGGCTACAGGTCAGTTTGTGTAGCCGCCCGAGATGTACCGCTCGAGCTGATCGAGCGTCGCGCTCTGCACCGAGATGACGTGCTTTACAAGGTCGCCGATCGAAATGACGCCGCAGATTTCGCCCTCTTTCACGACCGGCAGGTGGCGAATGCGCTTCTCGGTCATGAAGCGCAGGCAGTCGTCGACGCCTTCTTTCGGCTCCACCGTCGTCAGCTGCGTCGACATGATTTCGCGCACCTGCGTCTCGCGTGAGCGTTTGCCGCGCAGCATCACTTTGCGCGTGTAATCGCGCTCCGAAAGAATGCCGACCAGCTGCCCGTTTTCTACGACCAGCAACGCGCCGACGTTCTTCTCGGCCATCATCGCAACCGCATCATAAACGGTCGCATCCGGCGAGACCGACCAAACCTCGCGCGGTTTCTGGTTCATGATCGAATCAATCGTGCCGGCAACGTTCATGTGTTTGAGGGGAGATCTCGCAGGATGTGGCGAGAGATCGAACGTAGTCAGCCGGTTTTTAGGGCGCAAGACTTCTCTCGAAAGCGCGTTGTAGCTGTAGCCACGGCGCTGTG
>DATHXZ010000084.1:0-5665 GCA_035459405.1 Chthoniobacterales bacterium | reverse complement strand
TCAGATTGTGCTGGCGCGCTCCACTGATCTTGATAGTTTGCGCAGGCATCGGACGAGAAACGTCGAACCTGTGACTTAAGCACGGCTCCTGCTGTTTCTCTAGTCGATGCTTTCAATCATGAGTGACTCAGCGCACACCATCTCGCAGGAAGAGCTCGTCGTTCTTCAAAAGAAGTTCAGTGAGATCAAACATTCCATTAACAACGCGCTCGCCGTGATGATGGCACTCTCCGAGATGTCCCAGCGGCGCCCGGATTACTCAGAAAAGCTTGCCACGACGGTGCTTACGAAGGCGCCCCAGATCGTCTCCAGCCTGCAGGAATTCACGCAGGCACTGAACGAAAAGGCGGGCCCGAAACCGGAAGGCATGCCGGCTGGCGCGTAGTTTTCCGGTGCGCGGAACAACCGCAGCTGAGTCGTGTCGCACGCTCTGACCAGCGGAAAGCGTGGTACGTAGTCGCGGATGAGACGCTCCGCTGCGACTGCGGAGCCTCAAGCGGCGACGCTTCGCAGCGATCGACTAGGGACTTCCCGCCGGTGATGGAGCCGGGGCTTGCTCGGCGGGTGTCGTAGCTGGTGCTGGGACGGGTTGCACCGCCCCCACCGCCATGTCCGCTGCCGACGGCGACCCTGCGCCTTCAACCGCGGGCAGATTCTGCGGAGCACCCTCTGGAGGGGCCGGCACGATCGCCTGACCTTCGCCGGCGCCGGGCGCCGGGTTCGCAGAGTTCGCTGCGCCCGGGCTTACAGCCGGCATGGCAGCGTTGGGAGAATCTTTCATCAACTCCTGGCGGAGCCCGCTCGCGTTGTTGGTTCGTTGCGCGTAGAGGATCGACAGCAGGAAGGTGAGGGTGAAAAAGATGCCGGCCAACCAGCCGGTGATCTTCGTCAGGACGTTCGTCGTCTGAGCGCCGAAGATGTTTTCCGTCACGCCGCCGCCGAATGCCGCGCCCAGGCCTTCGCTTTTTGGCCGCTGCATCAGGATCACGAAGACCATGAGCAGCGCGACGACCACGTAGATCGCGAGGATTATATTGAGCAGGATGGCCATGGGAGCGGCGAATATGGCGAAAGGCAGGCGTTTGTAAAACGGCTACCTTTACTCCTACTCTTAATCTTAATCTTAATCTGGTGGCCCGGCGTCCGGTGTCCGGCATGTTGAGATTAGGATTAGGAGCAAGAGTAGGAGTATGAGGGTAAGCGCATGAAAGTCGCCGGACGCCACTTCCGCACGATCTGGTTCAAAGAAGGTGACGACGCCGTCGTCCAGCTGATCGACCAGCGACAGCTGCCGCATGCGTTTGTCGTCGAGGACGTCAGCACGGTTGCGCAGATGTGCGCCGCAATCCGGGACATGCATGTGCGTGGCGCGGGCTTGATCGGTGCGGCAGCCGGTTACGGAATGTATCTCGCGGCGCTTGAAGCGGCGCGCGGCTCTGAATTCGATCGGCATCTGGCCGACGCAGCTGCGCGACTCAAAGCAACGCGGCCGACAGCAGTGAATCTTGCCTGGGCGCTGGAGCGTCAGCTTAGCGCGATCCGCTCTGCGATCACGACTAACGAGAAAATCGATATCGCGCGTCGCACTGCCGACGCAATCGCGGCGGAAGACGCTGACTATTGCCGCTCGATCGGTCAGCACGGCCTCGAGCTGATTCAGCAGATCGCGAGGGAGAAGGGCGGCAAGTCGGTCAACGTGCTCACACATTGCAATGCCGGCTGGCTGGCGTTTGTCGACCACGGCTCCGCGACCGCTCCGATCTACGCGGCGCATGATAGCGGCATTCCGGTTCACGTTTGGGTGGATGAAACGCGGCCGAGGAACCAGGGCTCCAAGCTGACGGCGTGGGAACTAAACGAACACGGTGTGCCGCATACTGTCATCGCCGACAACACCGGTGGACATCTCATGCAACGCGGCGAAGTCGATCTCGTCATCGTCGGCACCGACCGCACCACCTACACCGGGGACGTCGCGAACAAGATCGGCACGTATTTGAAAGCCCTCGCGGCGAAGGACAACGACGTGCCTTTCTATGTGGCGCTGCCGTCATCATCGTTCGACTGGCAGATGCGCGACGGCCTCGCGGAGATCCCAATTGAGCAGCGCGGAGCCGAAGAAGTGAAGCACGCGGACGGCTGGGCGGATGGTCGGCAGGTGGAAGTGCGTGTCACACCGGAAGCGAGCCCCGCTGCGAATTACGGGTTCGATGTCACCCCGCGCCGGCTGGTCACCGGACTGATCACTGAACGCGGCATCTGCAAGGCCGACGAGGCCGAGATCCTCGCGCTTTTTCCTGAGCACGCGCGGTGAGCGAAACCGGTGTCGTTAAGTTCGATTGCGAGCACGTCGTGGTCGAGCTGGCGCCGTTCGCGGCGTTCGACAGCCTGAATGCCTGCCGCCGCAAATTGCTTCAGCTGCGGATGATCGGTGTGGATGCGAATGGGATCGGCTTCGGCAATCTGAGCGCCAGAGGTGGCGGCACGAGCGAGTTCCACATCACAGGTTCCGGCACCGGCGGTCGCGCGCAGCTAGAACTCGCCGAGTACGCCAAAGTCACCGCGCACAATTTCACGAGAAACTGGGTGCGCTGTGAGGGCCGCACAGTCGCCTCTTCCGAGTCGCTGACGCATGCTGCCGTCTACGACTCTGCGCCTGCGGTCGGCGCGGTGATTCACTGTCACGATCGTGGGCTTTGGCTACGCCTGCTCAGTTCGGCTCCCGCTACGTCGGCCGACGTCGAATACGGCACGCCGGCGATGGCGTTGGAGGTGCAGCGGTTGTTCCGCCAACCGGATGTGCGCGAGCGACAGATCTTCGCGATGGGAGGCCATGGGGACGGAATCGTCGCATTCGGCAGAGACGTCGACGACGCGTTCAGCGCGTTGATGCGCCATCGCACCACGACCTGACCGGTGTCAGGTCCGCAGCTTCGCTTTGTGCGCGTTCCAGATCGCGTCGAGCTCGGCGAGCTCCACAACGCCGAGCTTCCGGCCCTGGGCGCGCAGTTCGTTTTCGACCGCATTGAAGCGGCGCACGAACTTGTCCGTGGCTGATTGCAGCAGCGTCTCCGCATCGTGGTTGGTTCGACGCGCCAGGTTCACGAGCGCAAACAACAAATCGCCGATCTCCTCCGCGACTTCTTTCGAATCGCCACCGCTGATCGCGTCTTTCGTCTCCGCCAGCTCCTCGTCGACCTTCGCCATCACGGCTGCGAGCTCAGCCCAGTCGAACTGCACGTGCGCCGCTTTCTTCTGGATTTTCTGCGCGCGCATCAATGCCGGCAGCGCGGCCGCGACCCCTGCGAGGTAATGCTCCTTCTTGTGCTGCTTCTCCTCGCGTTTGACCGAGTCCCAGAGCTTCACCACCGCGCCTGCATCAGCCGCCTCGCGATCTCCGAAGACATGCGGATGCCGTCGGATCAGCTTCGCCGTGATCTCTTCGATCACCTGCGCGATCTGAAACTTGCCGCGCTCGCTCGCGATCTGTGCATGCATGACGACGAGCAGCATCACGTCGCCGAGCTCCTCGCGCAGATTCTCATCATCGCCGCTGCGAATGGCGTCGCCGACCTCGTACGCTTCCTCGAGCAGCTTCGGGAGCAACGTCTCGTTCGTCTGCTCGCGATCCCACGGGCAGCCGTCTGGCGCACGCAGGTGCGCAACTACTTCGCAGAACCGACTGAACGCTGCGCCTAAATCCGCCACAGCGATCGATGGGTGCCGAATTCCGAGATTTCGCCGGTCGTGTGCTTGCCAACGTAGACGGTGATGCCGACGACGAGGCCCAACGTTGAGGCAACGATGAATGCGACAACCCACGATGGGATGTAGCCGACCTGCAGCGTGCGGTAGAACGCCCAGACATCGTCGATTGGTTCTGCCGCGTGGAGGAAAATCTTCGTCACCCAGGCGACCATGATGAGCACGAAGATGAAAACGTAGTTTCGTTTCAAGCGACGGCCGACGGCCTCGAGTTTGCTGATCTTGAAACGCGGCAGAATCAGGTCCTCGCATACCAGCTTCTTCCACTCGCCCTGTAGCATCTGCCGGTTCTCCATCACCATCGGCACGAGGAAATGCGCCTCCAGCATCCGCACGCGCGCGCGAAAGGCGTCGTAGAATCGATAGCGACGCGCCTCGATCCAGAGCATGCCCCAGACGATCGCGATGTTGAAAAAGAAGATGATGTGCGGCACTTCACGCGTCGAAAATGCGATGGTAATGATGGCCGTGCTGCTCGTGATGGCCCAGTTCGTCGTGATGTCGAGTCGCTGTCGCCAGACCATGATGCGCCCGAGCTCGCCCCGGTAGAAATGCGACATCGCATTGACGTAGCCGGGATCGTAGACGCTGCGCTGAAGCGACACCGTGCGTTCGGTGGTGCTTTCCGACGGAGTGTTTTCGTTTGCCACAGCGGAGTCGTTAACTGGATAACTGTCTTTGCCGCGGGAATCCATCAATTCCTCGGTAATCCCTATGGCAGTCGTGCTCGCTGATCTGCTCGACGAACGAAGCGTCACGCTCGAGTTGCAGGCGCACACCTGCGAGGAGGCGCTGCGTGAGATCATCGCCACGATGCGTTGCGATGGGAGAATGGAAGAACCCGACAAGCTATTCGGGGCAGTGCTCGCGCGTGAACGCGTCCACTCGACCTTCGTGGGACGCGCCGTCGCCTTTCCGCACGCGCGCACGAACCTTGTGGATCAGATATGCCTCGGGATCGGGCGCAGCCGCGAAGGTGTTTCCTTCGGGCCCGAGGGCGAGCTCGCGCACCTCATCTTCGTCATTGCGGTCCCGCAACGCATGGCGACCGATTACCTGACGTGCGTCGGCACGCTCGCGCGACTCTCGAGCGACGAGAAAACACGTGCTGCGCTCGACGACGCGAAGACGCCCGCCGAGTTCGTCGAGGTGCTCCGCGCCGGTTCGTTGCTGCTGTTGTAGGCCGGGCGCTTCGGCTGGCCGTTTTCTGATCGTGGGCAGGCGAAGCGCCCGCCCTACAATGCTTGCTCCGGCGGCCCCGGCTTGATGCTGTAGTACCACCGGTGCAGCGTTACCGGCGAGACGCCAAGCTTGTAGAGAACGATGAAGAGGCCGTTCTGGATGGTTGTTCGCCACGCGCCGTTCCTGGCGTGACGACGTGGCGACGTGCTGACCGGCGGATCGAGAATGGCGAGCTTGCCAGCCGCGCGAAGCCGCTTCGAAAATTCGACATCTTCCATCAGCGGAATCTGCGCGAAACCTTGCATCTGCAGGAAGACTTCGCGCCGGACGAAGATCGATTGGTCGCCGTAGAGCGTGCCGCCGTGTTCGCTCAGGTAACGACCAACACGTTCCAGGACGTGGAGACGAGGGTGGCGGTCATCGAACTTCCGATGGAAGGCGCCGCCGACGATCTCGGGATTGCGCATCGCTTTGCGCACTGCCTCCACGTGGTCGGCATTCAACTCCGTGTCGGCGTGATGAAATATGACAGCGTCGCCGCTGGCAAAGGTCGCGCCGACATTCATCTGTGCGCCGCGATTCGGCGCGGAGCACTTCAAGAGTTGTGCACCTGAACGGCGGGCAATCTCCACGGATTGCTCGTCGCCGGAGGCGTCGACCACAATCGTCTCCGCGATGCCTGGAATGCTCGCCAGCTTCGGGAGCAAGAGCCCGAGGT
>DATHXZ010000083.1:0-3078 GCA_035459405.1 Chthoniobacterales bacterium | reverse complement strand
CTGAGCAGATCGCCCGCGGCAAATACGCGACTGCCGAGTGGTTGCGGCGGCGCTGACACGCGTTCTTCGCACGCGCACCGCCGCTCCACAAGGTGCAGTTGTTTTGACTTTGGAAAGCCGGACTTCTATCCTGCGCGTGTGGAAGTTTTTGCGCGCAAACCCGCTGCCAACACGCTCTCTTCCGGACCGCTGGCGCAGGTTGCTCATACGGTGCAAGTCCATCTCGATGAGGTGGAAACGCGCATCAGACAGCAGGCCGCTGAGTTCGATCCTGCGGTCGAAGGGTACGTGACTTACGCGATCGGCGGGCAAGGCAAACGCCTGCGTCCGCTCGTCGCGTTATTGAGTGGCGGAGCCACGGGCGAGATCGTGGATGCGCATCTGAATCTCGCCGTCGTGCTCGAGCTAATCCACGTCGCGACGCTGGTGCACGACGACATCATGGACGAGGCGGAACGTCGCCGCGGACAGGCGACGGTGAACGCGCGCTGGGGCAATGCGTTAAGCGTACTCGTAGGCGATTGCTTGTTCGCGCAGGCGCTCAATCTGTCGACCACATTTAACAACGGCGATGTCAGCCGCTCGATCGCGCAAGCAGCACGCGAAGTTTGCTCGGGCGAAATCATCCAGACGCAGCGGCGATTCGATCTACACCTCGCGATCGACGATTACCTGCGCATCCTCGAGATGAAGACGGGCTCGCTTTTCGCCGTCGCGGCGGAGCTCGGCGCCGTGATCAATGAAGTGCCGCCAGCGACAGCGCGCTCGCTGAAGGCATTTGGCATGAAGATCGGCACCGCATATCAGATCTATGACGATTGCCTCGATATCGCGGGCAATGAATCGATCATTGGGAAAACGCTCGGCACCGACCTGCGCAAAGGGAAGCTGACGCTTCCGGTGTTGATGCTTCTCAAGTCGGCCTCGGCAGTGGAACGGGAGCAATACTGCCGCTTTATCGTCGAAGCGAAGTCCGACGAGATGACCGACGTGCTGAGGAACGACGCGGCGGGTGCCCCGCTCAGCGCGGCGATAGACGCTGGCACCGGCCTGATCTCGGAAGCGCAGCGCGACCTGGACGTGCTCGCGCCGGGCACGCATGCCGACGCGCTCGCGCAACTCTGCGAGGCGCTGCGCGAACTGCTGGAGCAGCTGCACGATTAAGCCAGGCGCCGGACCCAACCCGGCGCGACGACGGCATGTCGCAGGTCAAAATTCGCGAGATGCCGCAGGACGACCGTCCGCGCGAGAAGCTCATGGCGCGCGGATCGAGCGCGCTGACAGATTCTGAATTGATCGCAATCCTGCTGCGCACCGGATTGCCGGGCGCGAATGCCGTACAAGTAGCTGGCCAATTGCTTGAGCGTTATAAATCATTGAACGGTCTCAGTCGTTGCAGCGTCGAGGAGATTGCCGCAATTCCCGGCATCGGCCCGGCGAAAGCGTTGCAGCTGGTGGCGGCATTCGGACTCGGACAGCGCCTGGCCCGCGAAACGCTGGCACGCGAGAAGATCGACACGCCCGAGCTCGTCTACGATCTCCTCGCGCCGGAGATGCGGGCGCTGCACAAGGAATCGCTCCGCGTGATCCTGCTCGACACGCGGTACCACCTGCTGCGCATCCAGGAGGTTTCGCTTGGAAGCGTGAACGAGAGCATCGCTCATCCGCGAGATGTGTTTCGTCCGGCTGTGATCTCGTCAGCGTATGCCGTGATCGTCGCGCACAACCACCCGTCCGGCGATCCCTCGCCCAGCCAGTCCGATCACAGCCTAACGAGACGTCTCGCCGAAGCTGCGGAGCTGCTCCAGATCAAGCTGCTCGATCACATCATCATCGGTGCACCGGCAGAAGGACGCGCCGCCTACTTCAGCTTCAAGGAAGCGGGCGTGCTTTGAAGATTCATCCTTCAGCGGTTGTGGCCGACAGCGCCGTCGTCGCGAACGAGGTGGAGATTGGCCCGTTCTCACTCATCGGACCCGACGTGATGATCGGCGAAGGCAGCATCGTGCAGTCCCACGTGGTGCTTGAAGGCGCCGTTCGCATCGGCCGGAACAATGTCATCGGCCATGGATCGATCATTGGCGGCCCACCGCAGGACCTCGGGTTCAAGCCGGAGACGAAGAGCTCAGTCGTGATCGGCAACTCGAACGTGATTCGCGAGCATTGCACGGTCCATCGCGGCACGACGGAGGGCAGTTCGACGGCAATTGGCGACGGAAATTTCCTGATGGCTGGCGTGCACGTCGGGCACAATTGTCGCATCGCGAACAACGTGATCATCGCGAACAACTGCCTCCTCGCCGGCTATGTCGAGATCGATGATCATGCGTTCATCGGCGGCGGCACGACCTTCCACCAAAACATGAAGGTCGGCCGGCTCGTGATGGCGCAGGGCAGCTCGGCATTCGGCAAGGATATACCGCCGTTCCTCCTTGCAGCCGAGCGGAACTTCGTCTTCGGGCTCAATGTCCTCGGCATGCGTCGGGCTGGGTTCAGCGGTGCCGAGCGCGACGAGATCAAACGTGCGTTCAAGCTGCTCTACAAGAGCGGCCTCAACACGCGCCAGGCGCTGGAACAGGCGGCGAAGACGGATTTCGGGCCGCTCGGGCGGGAGTTCTTCGAATTCGTGGCAAACGCACGTAAGCGCGGCATCCTGCCGTACCGGCACGCCGACGAAGAGGAGCTGTAGCCGCTTCCCTGTGGGAAGCGCACGTGCTCGAGTGGTTCGCACAGACTCGCATCGCCCACAGGGCGTCGGCTACAGAAGCGCAAGCAGCGCGAGCATCCGTCCGGTACGGGACTTCTCAGCGCGATACGAATAATAGCGATCTAAATCGCAGGCGGTGCACACGCCGCTGTCATGAATCTGCTTCACACCGCGTTCGCGGCTTTGGCGCACAACCTCGGCTGCGAAGTCGATCTCGTAATGCGGCGGACGAATGCACGGCCCGAGCTGCACAATCAGATCCTCCGCCGCTGACCCGAACCGCTCACGCATCAGATCGATCGCATTTGTCACGATGCCGAGCTCAGTGCCCTTCTTGCCCGAGTGGACCAGGCCGATTGCGCGGCGCACCG
>DATHXZ010000082.1:0-6565 GCA_035459405.1 Chthoniobacterales bacterium | reverse complement strand
TCCTTGATCAGGTTCAGCTTCACCCGCACATCGAAGTCGCGGATGAGCTGGCTCGGCTGCAGGAACGTGCGCCCGATGTAGTGATTACGCACAAACGCGTGCTCGAACGGAATCTTTAGCTCCTGCGCGAACCCGAGCGCGGCGTAGTTCCCAGAGTCGGGCACCGGCACAACGAGATCTGCCTCGACCGGGTAGCGGCGCGCAAGCTCCCGTCCCATTTCGGTGCGCACCTTGGCGACGTTGACGCCACCGACGATGCTGTCCGGGCGCGAGAAGTAGACGTACTCGAACATGCAGAACGCCGGTGATTCGTCCCGGAAGGGCCATTCCGATCGGATGCCGTCGTCGCTGATGATCACGACTTCGCCGGGCTCGATGTCGCGGACGAATTCAGCGTGGATGAGATCGAATGCGCTCGTCTCAGACGAAATGACGTAGGCGCCGTCGAGCTTCCCGAGGACGAGCGGGCGAAAGCCGAATGGATCGCGCACTGCGATCAGCTCGCTCTCGCTCATGATGAGCAGGCTGAATGCGCCTTCGAGCCGCCGGAGCACGCTGAGCGCGCTCCCGCCGTTGTTCAGCGGCTGCGCCAGCAGATGCGGGATGATCTCACTGTCGGCGGTCGACTGGAAGATGGAGCCCTTGCGCTCGAGTTCGTCACGCAGCACGCCGGCGTTAATCAGATTGCCATTGTGCGCGACGGCGATCTGGCCGCGGAAGCAGTCGACGACGAACGGCTGCGCATTCTTCAGCGTGCTCGAACCGGTGGTGGAATAACGGGTGTGCCCTACGGCTCGCATCCCCTTGAGTTGCTCGAGCTCTTCCGCGCCAAATACCTGCGATACGAGCCCCATGTCGCGATACATCTGGAAGCTCGTGCCTGGCCCATCGCTGGTCACGATGCCGGCGCTTTCCTGCCCACGGTGCTGCAGCGCGAACAGGCCGTAGTAGGTGAGGACGGCGGCATTCGGATGGCCATGCACGCCGAAGATGCCGCACTCGTGCTGCGGGAAGTAAGCGGCTTCGGGCGACATCTCACGCTGGGTCACAAGCGGAGCATCCACGAAAAAGGCGCGGGTTCAAACGAGGCGCGATTTAGCCCGCTGAAACCGCGCGATCGATGGCGGAATACCAGTCATCGAACAGCTCGGTGAGCGTCCACTCCAGCTTCATCGCACCTGTGTCGATCGACAGCTGATCGCCTCCGACGACGCCGAGTTGGGCAGCGGGAACGCCTGCGGATCCGAGTTGGCCGAGGACTGCGGCTGCGTTTTCCGGCGCAACAGAGACCACGACGCGCGATTGGGATTCGTTGAATAACGCGACATCAGCGCGCAGCTCAGGCGCGTTCAGCGAAACCACCGCGCCGAGACGCTGCTCGGGATTGAAGCAGGACTCGGCGAGCGCGACGGCGATGCCCCCTTCCGAACAATCGTGCGCGCTCTTCACCAGCCCGCCATGAATCAAGCCGCGCAACGCATCCTGAAGCGCAAATTCGCGAGCAAAGTTCAACCGCGGCGGCAGCCCTTCTTTCCGTTTGTGACAGACCTTCAGGAAGTGTGACGCACCCAGCTCGTCACCGAGGTCTCCGACTAGAATGATCACGTCACCCGGGGCCTTGAAGAACTGCGTGGTGATGTGTCGCTGCTCTTTGATCAAGCCGACCATCGCAACTGTTGGCGTGGGATCGACCACGCCGGCCGGGCTCTCATTATACAGAGACACATTTCCACCGATCACCGGCGTCGCGAATTCGCGGCACGCTTCTGCGAGCCCTTCGACGCACTCACGCAACTGCCAGAAATTGGCCGGCTTGTATGGATTCCCGAAATTCAGGTTATCGGTTACGGCGAGCGGCGTCGCACCCGAGCAAGAGAGATTGCGCGCTGCTTCGGCAACTGCGATGCGGCCGCCTTCGCGCGGATCGAGCCGGCAATAGAGCGAGTTACAGTCACTCGTCGCAGCGACGAACTTATCAGCCGCTCGAACATGGAACACCGCCGCATCCGAGCCTGGTCGCACGACCGTGCCTGTGCGGACCATGTGGTCGTACTGCCGGTAGACCCAGTTCTTGGACGCAATCGACGGTTCCGCGAGCAACTGCCGAAGCGCGGCGTGGTTGTCGATCTCGGGAACCGCCGTGAGGTCGAGCGGCGCGGCGGGCTGCGGAGCTTCGAACTCGCGTGTGTAAAGCGGCGCTTCGTCTGCGAGCGGCTTTGCGGGAATTTCCGCCGCGACCGTACCGTTGTTGCGCACGCGCATCATGCCATCGTCGGTCACGCGGCCGATCTCCGCGCACGGGACATCCCACTTGTCGAAGATGTCGCGCACGACCTGTTCCTTGCCGGATTTCGCGATGATCAACATTCGCTCCTGCGATTCGCTGAGCAGCGTCTCGTACGGCGTCATGCCGGTCTCGCGCTTCGGCACCTTTGCGAGATCAATCTCCACACCCGTGCCTCCGCGGCTTGCGGTCTCGCACGTCGAGCAGGTAAGCCCGGCCGCGCCCATGTCCTGGATGCCGGCGACGGCGTCGGTGGCGAGCAGCTCGAGACATGCCTCGAGCAATAGCTTCTCCTTGAACGGATCGCCGACCTGCACGGCGGGGCGGTCTTCCTTCGACTCCTCGGTCAGTTCGCGCGACGCAAACGCCGCACCGGCGAGCCCGTCGCGACCAGTCTCCGCGCCGACGTAGAAGACGGGATTACCGACGCCGCTCGCGGCACCACGCGCGAGCTGCTCGTGCCGCAGCACGCCGAGGCAAAAGACATTCACCAGCGGATTGCCTTCGTAGCTTTCGTCGAAGTAGACCTCGCCCCCGATCGTCGGCACGCCGATGCAGTTACCGTAGTGCGAAATGCCCGAGACAACGCCCGCAAACAAACGCCGGTTCGTCTTCACATTCGGGCTGTCGCCGTTGATCGGGCCGAAACGCAGCGAGTTCAGCAGGAACTCCGGACGCGCGCCCATCGTGAAGATGTCTCGAATGATCCCGCCGACGCCTGTCGCAGCGCCCTGGAATGGCTCGATCGCACTCGGGTGATTGTGCGACTCGATCTTGAACGCGACCGCCCAGCCGTCGCCAATGTCCACAACGCCCGCGTTCTCTTCGCCGGCTTTAACGAGGATGTTCGGACCCGTCGTCGGGAATTTCTTCAGCTCGCGCCGCGAATTCTTGTAGGAGCAATGCTCGCTCCACATGACGGAGAAGATGCCGAGCTCGGTGAAGTTCGGCTCGCGCCCCAGGATTCTCTTGATGCGCTCGAACTCCTCCGGCGTGAGTCCATGTTTCGCGACGACGTCGGGAGTGATTGCGGGCTCGGAGGCGGCGGGCATGTGGCGGCACGTTAGCTGATGCATCTGCACGCTCAACTCGCCGGACGCACAGGTTTGCTTTCGATCGTAGAATCGCATACACCACTCGCATGGCTTTCGACCTGAAGGAGATCATCGCGGCCCGGCTCGGTGAGAACTACCAGCTGCACGATCGGCACCTGAATCGCACGCTCGTGGCAGCGCAGCGCGTGATCGGTTTCGACAAAGTCTACGCGCGGGCGGAAGGCGCGTACCTCTACGACATGGACAACGCTGAGTATCTCGACTTCCTCACCGGCTACAGCGTCTTCAATATCGGCCGCAACCATCCCGCGGTCCAGAAGGCGATCCGTGATGTGCTCGAGCTCGATCTGCCGAACATGGTGCAGATGGATTGCTCGCTTCTGAGCGGATTGCTCGCCGAGGCGCTGACGAAGCGGATGCCTGCCCATCTCGACGCGGTGTTCTTCTGCAACTCGGGGACCGAGGCGATGGAAGGGGCACTGAAGTTTGCGCGCGCGGCGACAGGGCGGAAGCGGTTCATCTCGCTGGAGAGCGCGTTCCATGGGCTGAGCCTCGGCTCGTTGTCGCTGATGGGCTGCGAGAGCTTCACGCAAGGATTCGGCGAGCTGATGCCGGGGTTCGAAACGCGCGTCGCGGTGGATGACATCTCCGCGCTCGAGCACGAACTCGCGAAGCGCGATGTGGCGGCGTTCGTGATCGAGCCGGTGCAAGGCAAGGGCTGCAAGTCACCGAAGGGCGACTTCTTCGTGCGCGCGCAGGAGCTTTGCCGCAAACACGGCACGCTCCTGATTTCCGACGAAATCCAGACCGGCCTCGGCCGCACCGGCAAGATGTTCGGGTTTCAGCATTGGAATCTTGAGCCGGATATCATCACGCTCGCGAAGAGCCTGAGCGGCGGCTACGTGCCGTGCGGGGCGATCGTCACGCGGCGCGCGCTCTACCAGAAGACGTTCAGCCGGATGGACCGCTGCGTCGTGCATTCGACGACCTTCGGCCGCAACAATCTCGCGATGGCGTGCGGGCTTGCTGCGCTCGAAGTGATCGAGACCGAGAAGCTCGTCGAGAACGCCGCGCGCATGGGCGAGCTCCTCATGCAGCGCATTGATGGCCTGCGCGCGAGGCATTCGTTCATCAAGGAAGTTCGCGGCAAGGGGCTGATCATCGCAATCGAGTTCCAGGAGCCGTCGGAGTTGAAGCTCAAGATGGGTTGGAAGCTTCTGCACAAGGTCGACAAGGTGCTCTTCGCGCAAATGGTCGTGACGCAGATGCTGAGCAAGCACCGCATTCTCACGCAGGTCGCCGGGCATGCCATGGACGTGGTGAAGATCCTGCCGCCGCTCGTCATCGGCGAACGTGAACTCGACCGCTTCGTCACTGCCCTCGATGAAGTGCTGACGGAATGCCGCAAGTTCCCCGGCCCCATGTGGGAGATCGGGAACAACTTCGTCCGTCACGCGCTTCGCTCGCGCTCAGCCGAGTCGCGCACCACCGTTTCGGCCTAAGCTCCCTAGCGGGCGAAACAGCTCGCCTCGCTCGAAACGCCAGCTTGATCGCTCCCTTCGTTGATCGGGGCACGCCGCTCGAGGAAACGATGAGCGCGTTGAGCCAGATCGTCCGGCACGGGAAGGCGCTCTATGTTGGTCTGAGCAACTACTCTGGCGAGCGGCTCGCCGAAGCGCGAAAGCTTGCGCGCGAGCTGAATCTTGAACCCGTAATCGTGGAGCAGGTCGGCTATAGCATGTTCCGCCGAGGGATCGAGGAAGATGTGTTCCCCGTCGCGCGCGAAGCGGGGATCGGTATCGTCGCCTTCTCGCCGCTCGCCAGGGCCTGTTGACCACGAAGTACCTCAACGCGGTGCCGGACGATTCGCGCGCGGCGACGAGATGGAGCGATGCCCAGAAGGGCGCGCTCACCACTGAGACGCTCGAGAAGATTGCAAAACTGAACGAGATCGCGGCCAGACTTTGCCGCAGATGGCGCTCGCGTGGGTGTTGCGTCTGCCGGAAATAACAACCGCGCTCGTCGGCGCATCCAGCATCGAGCAGATCGAGGAAAACGCGAGAGCGCTGGACAATCTCACGTTCAGCGGCGAAGAATTGCGCCGCATCGATGCGATCCTGCAGGGATCACAACCGCCCGGAGACTCGTAGGTCCGGCGGTGTTGCGCCTCCAGAATGAAGCTTCTCCAAAACATCGGCCGCGAGTTCTCCGGCTACAACGTTCTCGAATCGGCGAAGCGTCTCTACGACCGCAAGCCGCTCCAGTGCAGCCTCTACGTGACCGATCGCTGCAATCTCGATTGCAGCTATTGCACCGAATACGACAACAGCCAGCCGCACCCAAACATCAGCGACCTGAAAAAATGGGCGCACAAGATCCGCGAGCTCGGCACGATGCGCATCGCGCTCGTCGGCGGCGAGCCGCTGACGCACCCCGACATCGTCGAGCTGGTCCGCTACTGCCGTGAGCTCGGCTTCGCGACGAGCCTGACGACGAACGGCTTCCTTCTCACCCGCAAGAAATTGCAGGAGCTCCAAGACGCCGGGTTACAGGTGATGCAGATCAGCGTCGATCGGATGACGCCGAGCCCGATCACGAAGAAAACGTTCAAGACGATCCTGCCGAAGCTCGAGTACTTCAAAGATTCGAAGATCAGCCTGCACATCACAGGCGTGCTTTGTCAGGACACATTGCCCGAATCGACCGCGGTGCTCGAGACAGGGCTGGCGCGTGGCATCCCGACGGAAGTGCGGCTCGTGCATGCGGATCCGACGAGTTTCTACCGCGTGCAGCGCGGCTCGCCGGAGGCGCTGAAGAACTTCGTTGAGTGGATGATTCAGCGGAAGCAGAACGGGGAGAAAATCCATACGAACGAAGCGGTGCTGAATTACCAACTCAGCTTGCTCAATGGCACGCCGACCGACTGGACCTGCATGGCCGGCTACAAGCTGTTTTTCGTCTCGGCGCAGGGCAAGTTCTGGGAGTGCAGCATGGTGAAAACCGACAAGCACATCATGGACATCACCCTCGACGACCTCTTCGCGAACTATCGCAAGAAGCCGTGCCAGGCCGGCTGCGGCGTCTATTGTGCCGTCAGCACGTCGCTGCTTGTTGAGAATCCAGGGAAGGTCGTCGGACGCGAGATCGTGTCTCGTGCGAAGCGCGTTCCCGGGCTCGTGCGCCACGCCGTCGGCTCACTCGGTCCGCGGCTGCCGGGTGATCCAGA
>DATHXZ010000081.1:0-2994 GCA_035459405.1 Chthoniobacterales bacterium | reverse complement strand
CTCTGGTCTTGGCGTGGTCCATCAGCTCGGTGGCGAGATCGAGCTTGTCGGCCTCGACGCGGCTCGCGCCGACAGGCGTCCCCTTTGCCTTCCAGAACGTGTTCGCCATCGCGCCGCCGATCAGGATCGCGTCGGCTTTTTCCATGAGCGCTTTGATCACGCCAATTTTGTCCGAGACCTTCGAGCCGCCCATGATGACAACGAACGGCTTCGCGGGCTGCTCGAGTTCGCCCTGGAGATACAGCAGTTCTTTCTCCATCAGAAAACCCATCGCGGCCTGGCCGATGAATTTAGTGATCCCGGCCGTGCTGGCGTGCGCGCGATGCGCCGCGCCAAATGCGTCGTTCACGTAGATGTCGCCAAGCTTCGCCAGCGCCTGGGAGAAGCCGGCGTCGTTCGCTTCCTCTTCAGCCTGAAAGCGCACGTTCTCGAGCAGCGTCACGTCGCCCTCTTTCATGTCGGCGATGATCTGCTCCGCTTCGGGTCCGACGATGTGTCGGCTGAACGCGACCGGATGATTGATCAGCTTGTGCAGATGATCCGCCACCGGCCGGAGTGAATACTTCTCGACTGGCTTGCCTTTTGGTCGCCCGAAGTGCGCCATGAGGATCGTCTTCGCGCCGTTCTCGCGCAGGTAGTTGATCGTCGGCAGTGACTCGCGGATGCGCGTGTCGTCCGTGATCTCGATCCGGCCGTCGCCCTCCTCCGTCGGCACGTTGAAGTCCACGCGCACGAGCACGCGTTTCCCGCGAACGTTGAGGTCTCGAATACTGAGCTTCCTCATTTCATGTCCATGTACCGGATGTGCGTCAGCCGATGGCCCACCTTGTCGACGGCTGCCTGTGATTGCTTGAGTGTGATGTAGCCGACAAGCGGCTCCGGCTCCTCGCCTGCCGCCATGTCGAGAAAGCAGACTTCACCACTAATGCGCGGAAAACCGGCAAGTTGAATCCGGACTGGCCCCCCGACTTGCGCGGCGACACGGTCCTGCTGCGCGGTGAACACCTCTAGATCACGCGTCTCCAACGTGCCGAGCCTACTCTGCCACGCTTTCGGCAGCGTCAGCATGAAGGCTCCGGTATCTACCAAAGCGTCTGTCTCAATCCGTTTAGTCGGAGCGAGCGGGTTTTCGATCGTGACGCGAGTGACGATTCTTCCCATGAGATCACTTCCCGAGCATTTCCATCATCTGCACGCAGCGATTGCTGTAGCCCCACTCGTTGTCGTACCAGCCGACGACCTTCACAAACTTATCCCCCAGCGCGAGGGTCAGCTTCGAGTCGAAGATGCACGAGTGCGGATTGCCGACGATGTCCTGCAAGACGAGCGGCTCGTCGGAATACTCGAGCACGCCTTTGTAACTCTCGCTGGCGGCCGCGTCCTTGAACGCCTGGTTCACTTCCTCCGTGCTCGCTTTATCGCGCAACAGCGCAGCGAAATCAGTCACTGAGCCGTCCGGCGTCGGCACGCGGAACGCGCCGCCGTTCAGCTTCCCTTTCAGCTCGGGAACGACTTCGCCGATTGCCTTCGCGGCGCCGGTGCTCGAGGGCACGATGTTCACCGCGGCCGCACGCGCGCGGCGGAGATCTTCGTGCGGCAGATCGAGGATGCGCTGGTCGTTCGTATACGAGTGGATCGTGCTCATGAAGCCCCACTCGATCCCGAAGCGATCATTCAACACCTTCGCGAGCGGCGCGAGACAGTTTGTCGTGCAGCTCGCGTTCGAGACGACGGTGTGCTTCGACGCGTCATAGATGTTGTCGTTGATCCCGATGCAGATCGTCGCGTCCGGGTTCTTGGCCGGCGCACTGATGAGCACGCGCTTCGCACCGCCTTTGCTGATGTGCAGATCGGCTTTGTCACGGCTCGTGAAAAACCCCGTCGACTCGAGCACCACATCGACGCCGAGGTCACGCCACGGCAGCGCACCCGGATCGCGCTCCTTCATGATCCGGATTTTGTGGCCGCGGACGATGATGTTCTGCTCGTCGAAACTAATCTCGCCATCGAAACGGCCGTGGATCGAGTCCCACTTGAGCAGGTGCGCCAGCGTCTCTGTGTCGGTCAGATCGTTGATGCCTTTGACGCGCTCGACGTCTTCCTGCGACATCGCCCGAAGAACGTTGCGCCCGATGCGACCGAAGCCATTGATGCCGTAGTTTGCCATAAGAAATTTGCGATTTTGAGGTTTTGAATGTCGATTGCTGCGCGCGCATTTCGCGCACGGGAATCGGGTGAGACGGGGAGACTAGAATGCGGCTAATAGTCAGGCAATTGCGAACTGCGGCACTGCTCGCCGCGCTGCTTTCGGTGATGTGCGTCGGGTCCGGCGCCGCGCCGCGCCGCGATTCCGGTCGCATGAAAACCATCCTCGTCCTCGGCGACAGCTTGTCGGATGGATTCATGCTGCCGCGCAGCCAGGCGTATCCGGCCTTGCTCGCAGAGCGGCTGCGCAAGGAAGGAATGAACTTCGAAGTCACCAACGCGAGCCAAAGCGGCGGGACGACGTCAGGCGGCGTCTCGCGCATCACGCCGCATCTGAAGCGGCAGATCGACATCCTCGTCATTCAGCTTGGAATCAATGACGCGTTTCGCGCGGTTCCGGTGAGCGAAATGCGCGCTAACCTGCAGTCGATTATCGGCAAAACGAAGCAGCGCTGGCCCGATTGCGAGATCGTGATTGCCGGCATGCAGCTGCCGATCGAGACGCAGGACGGCTACGTCCGCGCGTTCGGCGAGATGTACCAGGACCTTGCAGACAGGAACAACGCCGCGCTCGTGCCATATCTGTTGCAAGGCGTCGGCGGCGATCCGGCTTTGAACCTGCCGGATCGGATCCACCCGAACGCTGCCGGGCAGAAAATCCTCGCTGACAACGTGTGGCGCGCGCTTGAGCCAATCGCCCGGCGCGTCTCGAACGACACACGCGCAGCGGCTACCGCGCGCGTTCCCTGATTGCACGCATATGGAACCCGCCGATCCGCACAATCTGCA
>DATHXZ010000080.1:0-2246 GCA_035459405.1 Chthoniobacterales bacterium | reverse complement strand
TCGACGCCGGGCATCGCAGCCAGCGGCTTCTCGCGCACCATCGGTTCCGGTCCGATCACGCCGACGACAACCCGGGACCCCTCGCGGGTGATTTGCGCCTGCAGCCCGAATTCGTGGACGCGAGCAACGATCTGCTCGATCTGCTCCTCGGTCGCAGTTGGTTCGGTAACGATGATCATTGCCCAGCCGGCGAAACCCCGATCATCAGATCGCCGGGTGCCGAGCGCAAGAGAAGAACCGTCTCTCGCCTCGTCTGCTAGTTCGTGACGGTGACCGGCGTGCCGTTCGACACCGCGTTGAAGAAATTCTCCGCCATGAACTCAGGCATGCGGATGCAGCCATGGGATGCGGGATAGCCGGGCAGGTAGCCGGCGTGCAGCCCCACGCCGCCCACGATGCGCATGAAGTACGGCATCGGCGCGCCGCGGAAGGTCGTGCCGGGCGGCTTGGGATCTTTCTTAATGTCGATGTTCGGCACCACGACGTTGCCGTCAGCATCGACATAATCGCCGTAGAGATTCGAGGCGTGATCCTTGTCTTTCTGGATCACCTTGAAGCTGCCGGTCGGCGTGCTCGTGCCTTCACGGCCGGTCGAGAGCTGCGATACGCCGACGAGCTCGCCACCTTTATAGAAATACGCCTTCTGCTCCGAGATACTGATCTTGATCGAGGGCGCGCCGGAAACGCCGTCGCCGTCCCAATATGAGACACTATCCTGCGGTGCGCTCGACGAGACAGCACCCGCTCCGTAGACACCCCCGAGGTACTGAGTGCCGGCATACGGCTCGTCGTCGCACGCCGCCAGGATCACCGCGGCTGCAGAGCAGAGGAGCATTTTCGAGAGACCGGAATGAAGTCGCGACATATGGAAATTAAGGATGCGTCTTGTAAAGGCGAATGCGCGCAAAGTCAAGGTCTCCGGTGCGCCTACACTACGGCTTCGGGAGGCCATTGGTTGCACGGTAGGACGGCTTGAATTCTGCTTGTATTCATCCACAATTCCGCCGTTCGCGCCGGTCGCCGCCGCTGTATGCCCACCTACGAATACTCATGCGAAAGATGCGGGAAGAATTTCGATGTCTTCCAGTCGATGCGCGACGCGGCGTTCACTGAATGCCCTAAGGATCACTGCCAGCAGCCCGAGTGGGGCCACGGCAAAGTGAAGCGACTGCTCGGCACGGGTGCTGGACTGATCTTCAAAGGCTCCGGGTTCTACATCACCGACTACCGCAGCAACTCGTATAAGGAAGCGGCAAAGAAAGATGCTCCCGCTGCCGGTTCCAGCGGTGAGAAATCCTCGTCTGGCGAAAAGGGGGGCGGCACCGCCACGCCAGCCCCGGCGAAAGCTCCGGAGACGAAGCCGAAAAAGCCGGCCGCCGAATGATCAAGCTCGTCTGCCCTGAGTGCCGGCGCGAAAACGAGCCGGAGCGTATCTATTGCCACGATTGCGGCGCCCGCCTGGATCGTTCTGCGCTCGCCAAGACGCCGCAGAAGCAAGAGGACGCGACCGCCACGCAGCGCCGGGTGAAGTCGATGTTCGATCCCCGTCGCGCGTTGCTGAAGAAGCGCTTCTTCGACATCAGCAAATTGGTCCTGGGCGCGCTTGCGTTGGCGGCGTTGATCCAGATGATTCGCTCGCCCGACCTGCCGGAGAAACCGAAAGCGCCGATGCTGCCGGTGCAGATCAGCCTCGACGTGGAGAATGCGACCATGACGCCCGGATCTACGCCACTGCGCTATTCGGACGACCAGATGAACCAGTACCTCGGCTACGCATTGAAGAGCAAGCAGGCGGCGCTGAGCTCATATCTCAATTTCGAACGAGCGGTCGTCGGCTTTGAACAGGATCTCTGCCGGCTGACTGTCGAGCGATCGATCTTCGGCTTTTCTGTTTACACGAGCACCGCTTTCACAGCGCGCGTGCAGGATGGAAACGTCGTCCTGGCCAACCGTGGCGGCGCGATCGGCCGGATGCCAGTGCATCCACTGCTGATGCAATATAGCGGCGTCTTGTTCAGCGACCTGGCGGCGGTACTCGAGCGCGAACGCAAATCCATCGCCAAGCTCGGGGCAGTCGAGTTTCAGCCGAAGCTGGTGGTTCTCACGCCCCGCTAGCCGCCCGCGCCAACGAAGAGCGGGCCTGCAACTGCGTCGCCGATCCGCTCGGTTGGGAGCAAGCCCGATCTGCTCAGCCGATTCCGAGCGACCACAACAATTGCCCGTCGATGCGGCCGTCCACCGCTTCG
>DATHXZ010000079.1:0-2562 GCA_035459405.1 Chthoniobacterales bacterium | reverse complement strand
GCTGTCGAGCGGCAGCTCTTCGAGGAGCTCGCGCGAGAAAGCCCGGTAGCCAGTGTGGTACTCGGAGAGCTTCGCGCCGAATAACACATTCTGCACCAGCGTGAGAAAGCGATTAGCGACGTATTTCCAAACCGGCATGCCGCCGGCCAGCGCGCCGCCGCCGAGAATGCGCGAGCCGAGCACACACGGATAAAGCCCGCTCGCGACCATGGCTGCCATCGCCGGCATCAGTTGCGGCGTGTACTGATAGTCAGGGTGGATCATGATCACGATCTCGGCTCCGGCGGCCAGCGCGAGTCGGTAACACGTCTTCTGGTTGGCGCCGTAGCCACGGTTCGTGGGATGCACTTCGACCTGCACGTGCTCGAGTTCGCGCGCGACACGCACCGTCTCATCGTGACTGGCATCATCGACTATGATCACCAAATCGACGATGCCATGAGAAATCACTTCATCGTACGTCCGGCGGAGCGTGCGCGCGGCGTTGTAGGCCGGCATGACCACGACAACCTTCCGCCCGGCGTACATTCTCTCTCCGCCGCAACTGGCGGCGCTACGCGTTACACGCCTCGCGCTGCGGCATGAACATCGTGAGGCATTTGCAAGCGCCGCCTGCTTTGAGGAACTCCGTCATCGGCAGCGGGTGGCACGTGTAGCCGCGGTCCTGCAGCTTCGCGATCACCTTATCCGGGCCTTGCGGCAGGACGATGTCGCGATCGAGCACGACGGCGTTGCAGCAGAAGAACGTCGCCTCTTCTTCCGGCACATCGATGATGTCGGGAATGCGATCGCGGATCGCGCGCTGGCCGTACTCATCGAACGCGCCGGCAAACCAGAAGCCGCCGCCATCCGGCAGCGGACAGAAGCAGGTGTCGATGTGGTAGAAGCGCGGGTCGACCAGCTCGACCGAGATAACGAGGCAGCCGAGCAAGTCGGCAACGGCGCGGTGCGAATTGATGTCGGTGCGGAATTTGTAGCCACAGAAGAGCGCGTCACCACCGAAGAGCGCATCGCCTTCGCCCTCGAAGTAGAGGTTTTCCGGCAGCCACACGATTTCGTAGCCGCGCTCTTCCATAAACTTCGCGAAGAACGGCGCTTAGCCCGAGCGCTCCTGGTGCCGGAAGTTACTCGGGATGAAGCGGCGGCCCACCGTGAGCCCGGCGTTGGCGGTGAACACCATGTCAGGCAGTTTCGGCTGGGGAGTGATGAGCGAGACGTTCGCGCGCAGGCTGCAGAGCTTTTCGTAAAGCCCCTTCCATTGCGCCTGCACCATCGTCGTGTCCGCGCCGCGCGCGCGGCTCATCCATGGATTGATCTCGTATTCGATGCCGTAGTGGTCCGGCGGACAAAGAAGCAGGTCGCGCATACCAGCTTACTTCGCCGCGGCACCGTCCGACATCTGCTTCGCCGCACCTTCAGTCGCGGTGATGCCGGCGACCAGCTCGCGAAGAAACGGCTCCACGTCGGTGACAAGGCCAATCGATTGGAACGACTGCTGGCTGGTGATCTTCGCCACGGCCGAAGGATCGATATCGACCACGACGATCTTCACCGCGGCGGAAAGCATGTTCGAGACAGCGATCGAATGCAGCATGCTGCCCATCATCAGCACGAGCGAAACGTCCTGCAGCTTGTCGCGCATGATCTTCTGCGCTTCGACAGCGTCCGTGTTGACACCGGGAATTGGCCCGTCATCACGGATCGAGCCGGAGAGCAGGATGTCGACGCCGTGCCGGACGCAGGCGTGCATGATGCCGCGCGTGAGCACTTTGTTCTCCACCGCCTGCGCGATCCCGCCGGCCGCGCGGATCGCGTTGATCGCGCGCATGTGGTTCTCGTGGCCACGATCCGCTAGCGCGCTGCGCTGCAAATCCATTCCGAGCGATGTGCCGAAAAGCACGCTCTCGATGTCGTAAACGGCGAGCCCGTTTCCGGCGAACAGCCGCTGCACAAAGCCGCGCTCGATCAGCTGCTCGAGCTGCTCCGCCGCGCCGGTGTGCACAATGGCCGGCCCGCCGACGACGAGGATGTTGCCACCTTCCTTGCGAATCCGCACCAGCTCGGCACCAAGCTCGCGAATGACCGCACTCTTCGGCCGTTCCGCAGAGACGCTGGTGTTGATGAAATTGAAGATGTCAGTGCGCGAGGTCGAGCGTTGCAGCGGCACCACGCGGACGCCCTGGTGGCCGACGACGATCTGGTCGCCTTTCCGCACATCGTAAAATCTGACCGCACGCGCGGTGCTGCCATCGACGGTGACGCCGCTGTCCATCATCGCGGGCTTCACTTAGATCTCGTTTTTGCCGAGCCGCACGAACGTCTGCTGGTTTGTCGTGACATAGAAATCCGGCGGGAAAATGCCATCGGCCGGCGCCGGGGCGAGCTGCGCTTCTTTCTTCTCGAGTGCCTCAGCGCCATGCTGTCGCAGCCGGAGGATCAACTCATCGAGCGCCTCATTGCTCGGCGCCGAGACCTCGACGCGCGCGTAGCTCTGGTCGACGCGGTTCTCGCCGATTTTAATTTCGCCGATCTTGAAATTGCCGCCGCTGGTCAAAATCGTAT
>DATHXZ010000078.1:0-5475 GCA_035459405.1 Chthoniobacterales bacterium | reverse complement strand
GGGCGTCGTCACTGTCTGGATTGCACTGCGCGCGCTTGCGAGCTCGGAGGGACGAGCTTCCGCTCGTCCAGGACATGCAGAAGCATGTCCCTCCGGCGTCGGAGGACGCGCCGTTTGGCGCGTACCGCTGCGAATGGCTCCTGGTTGGGTGTTCGGGCTTGGACTTGCCGCGCCAGCTTGGTTGTCGCTGATCGAGACGTCGCGCGGCTCGCGTCGCGCTACGGAGACGTTTGCAGCGCGACAGTGGATGGTGCCGTTCGATGCATTGCCGGGTTTCATTCTCCCGGCGTGGACGGTCGACTGGGTGCAGTTCGAGCAAGAGGTCCGAGCGCATCCGGCGCTCGAGCTTGCGTGTGGCTTTGCGCCTGCAGTCGTGCTGCTCGTCGCGGCAATAATGTTACGCCGTCGCTTCCTCACCGCGAATGCGTGGATGTTCGGCCTGCTCGCATTCGCACTTCTCGTCTGCATGCTTCCGGGCGCGGGTATTTTCAGGTTCAGTTTTCGATGGCTGCCGCTCGTTCATCTCGTCTTTGCGCTCGTGGCCGGCTCGGCGCTCGAGCAGTGGCTCGCCGAACGTCGCGGAACTCGCGTGTGGGGGCGTGACAACCTCGGTGCGTGCGCCTTGGTGCTGGTGGTCGTCGTGGTGCTCGCGATGCTCGTTGCCGGCCAGTCGACCTCCGTCGACACCACAGCGCTGCCGCTCGCCCTCCTTGCGATTGCCGGCCTGTGGTGGGCTCTCGACGGGCTGTCGCAGCGCCGACCGGCGGTGCGTCAATGGCTGGTCGCGGCCGTCACCTTTGCGGCCTTCTTCGAAACGTATCGCGACATGGGAACGAGCGGACCCGTCGCGCGGTATCCATTTCAGGACACGCTCAACAATGTCGCGCCGCTCGCCGCCGATCGGCTCTACCTGAGTTTGTATCGCACGCCGCACTTGAACTACAGAGCCGAGCAGTTCGAGTGGTCATTCGGCGAAACTGTGCGGCCGGGCAGCACATCGATGTTCGCGCGCGTGCACCTGATTAATGGCTACAGCCCCATCGGGCCAGCAGGCGTCGCGCGGTTCTTCGACTTCGGCACACATGGCCAGATCAACCCGGCCAAAGTTGATGAGATTGTCATTCCGGAAAGCGGGCCGGACGGACTGCTCGCTGACCTCGGCATCGACGGCATCATCGTCACGTGGGATTTCGCGATGCCTGGCGCGCTGCGCGCCGGCTGGGACATGGCTCATCGGTGGAGCGATGGCTACGTGTATCATCGACGTGAGCGACTCGAGCACGTACGGGCGCGAGCTGGCGAAGGCCTCTCGCCGGCTGATATTCGGATCCGCGAAAACTCGCGCCATCGTGTCGTTGCGGATGTCACACCGAGCGATGCGACGAAGCCAGCTACGATACTGTTCTCGCGTCCGTTCTTTCCCGGTTACACCGCGCGGCTAAACGGCACGGCGGTTCCGGTCTCTTCATACCGCGGCTTGATACCGAGCGTAGAAATCCCGCCGGGACAATCCGGCCTCCTCGAGCTCGTTTATCGTCCGATGCCTGTCGTTGTCGGTGGATCGATCTCGCTCGCCGCGGCTGCGCTGCTGATCGGCTCGACTCTGGTACTAGCGCGGCGACACGCTCAACCAGCAAACACGCGGACCGGCTGATCGACTCCACGGACTTCCTGCCGCCCGCAGTCACGCAACCCATCGCGCGCGTTGCTGCAGCGCCTCCGCGGTTGCTTCCGTCATGAGGGCGCGCCGACTTTCTCCTCAACGCTTCGATCCCGATGCGAAGTTCACCGCGCAGGCGAGCACGGTGAACTCAAGTCGCTCCGGCGATTCGATGCTGCCGACGATCGTTGGGCCGGTGTTGATGCCGATGCCGATCTGCATCGGCGGTTCGCCGCGTGTCGCGAGCAACGCGTGTTGCAGCGCGATGGTCGAAAAGCTGGCCGGGTGAAGTAAGGATCGATGAGTACCGCGCGACCGTCCGCTTCGAGCTGGTAGCCGCTCACGCCGAGATAGGTGACGCGGATCGAGTCGCCGCGCGCAGGTGTAGGATCGGAGCGCAGGAGCGCTCTGCCACGCCCTTCGGACGCCGCAGCGCGGCGTCCCTACCTTGGAGATGCGGGACGCCTAGTAGACGTCGCGCTTGTAGCGCTTCTCCGCCTTCATCTTCTCCACGTACTCGCTCGCCTTCTCCGCATCCATCCCACCTTGCTCCTGCACGATTTTGTTCAGGGCGGCGTCGACGTCTTTCGCCATGCGTTTGGCATCGCCGCAGACGAAGAAATGCGCGCCGTCGCTGTCGATCCACTTCCACATCTTGACGGCGTTCTCGAGCATCCGGTGTTGCACGTAGATCTTGTGCTCCTGGTCGCGCGAGAAGGCGCAGCTCATGTGCTCGAGGAATCCTTGGCTCTGTAGCTGATCGAATTCGTCTTTGTAGAAGTAATCGCACTTCTCTTTTTGCGAGCCGAAGAAGAGCCAGTTCTTGCCGCGCGCGCCGATCGCGCGGCGCTCCTGCAAGAACGCGCGGAAAGGCGCGATCCCCGTGCCCGGTCCGACCATGATCATCGGCACATCATTGTCCTCGGGCATGCGAAACTTCGATGGGCTGATAAATACCGGGATCGCGCGGTCATTTGCACGCTCCGCGAGGAAGCTGGAGCAAACCCCCGCCCGCTTTCGGCCATTACTTTCATAGCGCACGACGTCGACCGTGAGGTGGACCTCATCGGGAAACGCCTTCAGGCTGGAGGCAATCGAATACAGGCGAGGCTGTAGCTTCGAGAGCAGGCCGACGAATTCCTCAGGAGTAAAGCGGATCGAGTGATGCTGAAGGAGGAAGTCGATCACCTCCATCCCGTAGAGATACTGGTCGAGATCGTGTTTGCGGTCGGCGTGCAGCAACTCCTTGAGCAACGGCGCCGCGCTTGCTCGTTCCGCGATCGCCCGGAGAAATTTCGGCGTCGGCTGCGTGATCAGGTACTCGCGGAGCAGCGCGTCGCGCAGCGGCAGCGGCTGCTTGCCTTTGCCGGCGGCGGGCACCAGTTCATCGCCGGTCGCGCAGAGCGTGTGCAGGATTTCTTCAACCAGCGCGGGATCATTCTCCGGGTGGACCGCCAGAGACTTGCCGACTTCATAGCTAAGCCCCGAACCAGCCAGATCGACTTCGAGGTGACGCGTGTCTTTATCCGAGCCGGGGTTGAGGCGGCGGTTCAGCTTGATGCGCGACGGAAAAGGATTCGCGCGACCGTAGGTGACGGCTGGCGTAGCTGTGGCGGTGGACATGCGTTTTAGATTGTAGTCGGTCGCGCTGGCCTGTCGTGTCAATTCACGGCTCCGCGCGCGTGAGGCTCATGCGGAACTCGGCAAGCATATCGGCGAAGCGCGGCGGGTCGAACGCGGCGGGTGAGCGGAGATCGTCGCGGAGCGTGTCGAGGCCGGTTTGCGGTTGTTCGCGCTGAGTTGGTGGGAGTGTCGCGACCGACAAGCGTTCGATCGCGAGGACCAGGCGCTGCGCACGACGGAACAGAACTTCGCGCGGCGTTTCGCTCGTGCGCGTGAATTCGCGCGAGCGAGACGAGCCGCTGCAGGACGTCCAGTGCGAAGTCGCGGCCGAGGTTCTGTTGCGCGGCGCGTCGGGCGAGCGCATCCGCCTGCTGGTGTGTCTATGCGAATGCTTGCTCGTCGGGCGAGATGGTGCCGAGGCTGATCTCGGCAGATGGTACGTGGCTGAGTAGCCACACACGAGCGCGCGGCACTGCGCGTGCGCCTGCGGATCGCCTGTCGGGTTCATCGCGAGCCGCCGCCTTAGCTCGCGCAGCGCGACCGCCTGTGCCATCACCCATGCGTGGGCCGCTGTCTTCCGGATCCTTCCAATGTTTCGGCTGCGCGGCAGATTGCCGATCGAGCTCAAAGACCAGCTCCGTATGCCCTGCGGCCACGATGTCGCTTTGACGATTGCCTCGTCGCGACCGTCCTGCCGCTCGTGCACCGATCCGCACTGCATGTCGGGCCGGCCGGTCGATTTCGATGCATCGTGGCAAGCACCTGCAGACCGTGATCGAGGATCACTGCATCGGCTGCGGGTTCTGCGCGCCGAACTGCCCGTACGGCAGGCAACATCTTCATGGTGTCGAACCGCCGCCGGATCATCGAGGTGCCCGACGCGGATGATCCGCGCGAGAGGACGATGATTGCGCAGGCTCAAAGCAGTGACGTGCGATCTCTGTGATGCGGAGGGCGATCGATCAACACCGAAGCCGCAATGCGTTGCGTCGTGTCCGCACGAAGCTGCGTCGCGCGTGAGCGGGCCGGAGTTGCTGGAGCTCGTCACTGCACGCCGAGCGCGCGGCGATTCGGAGTTTCCGTAGCCGGGGATGCCATCCCCGGCTGGTCTAGAGCGAAACCACGTATCAGATCGGCCGAGGACAACGTCCTCGCCTACAGCATCAGCTCAAAAATTCCGCGATCGGTTCCATCTGCTCCACGTGGGCGCAGAAGATCTTGAAGGCGGCGAGAATTGGCACCGCAAGGATGATGCCAGCGATGCCCCACAGGAAGCCCCAGAAGGTGAGCGACAGGAGGATGAGCACCGGGTTCAGCGTCAGCGATCGGCCCATCACGTACGGCGTGATGAAGTTTCCCTCGATCGTGGCGATGAACAGATAGGCCGCCGGGAACACCATCGCATAGCCGATGCTGTCGAAGCTCAACACCGCGCCGATGGTCATGCAGATGATCCCGGTGAGCGCGCCGAGATACGGGACAAAGTTGAGGACCGCTACCATCGCGCCCCACATCACCGGGTTGCGCAATCCAAGCAGCCCGACGGTAGTCCCGACTGCGATGCCGAGACCGATGTTGATCAGCGTCACGGTGAGGAGGTATTTCGAGACGTGCGACTCGATTTCGCTGAGGATCGACACCGCCCGGCGCTTGTCCTGCAGCGTCGGCATGAGCTTGATCACCTTGCCGAGGAAGACGTTGTCGTAGGCGAGGAGAAAGTAGAGCAGGATGAATAACAGCACCGTGCTGATGAGAAACTCCGGGGTGCGGCCATAAAGGACGTCGTTCATCCGATTCTGACGCACTTGCACGACGCGGCTCGGCCCGGGCGCTTCAGGGGCAGTAAGGTTCTCGATCTCGCCGCTCGCCTGGGTTATCTGCTCCATTGGCTTCATGAGCGGGAGCATCTTCTGTTTGAGCTGCTGCATCCCGTAGGGCGCTTTGTCCAGCCAGCCGGCCGCCGGTGTGGCGAGATATGAAACTCCGAACCCGAGCGCCGTCAGAAATCCGAACAGCACCACGGCGGCGCCAAGATGACGGTTCACGCCGATTCTGAGCAGCGCGCGCACCATCGGACGGAAGAGGTAGCTGAGCAGGAGCGCGAGGACGACCGGTAGCAGCACCGGTCGCAGAAAGTACATCGTGTAGAAAAGCGCGAGGACGAACAATCCGCTGAGCGCGAGCGAGCGGAC
>DATHXZ010000077.1:0-3431 GCA_035459405.1 Chthoniobacterales bacterium | reverse complement strand
CATCGCGTCGGTGTCGTTGCGCTCGATGGCGTCGCGGACGGCTTTGATGGCGTCTTCGACTTGCTGCTTCTTGTCGCCGGAAACCTTGTCACCGAGATCCTTGAGCTGCTTTTCGCACTGGTAGGCCAGCGTGTCGGCGTTGTTCTTGATCTCGATGGCTTCCTTCGCCTTCTTGTCCTCTTCGGCGTGAGCTTCGGCGTCGCGCTGCATCTTCTCGACTTCTTCCTTGCTCAGGCCCGAGCTGCCAGTGATGGAGATTTTCTGCTCCTTCCCGGTGCCGAGATCCTTGGCGGAGACGTGCAGGATGCCGTTCGCGTCGATATCGAAGGTGACTTCGATCTGCGGCGTGCCACGCGGGGCCGGCGGGATGCCGTCGAGGTGGAACGTGCCGAGGTTCTTGTTGTCGCGGCTGAGTGGACGCTCGCCTTGCAACACCTTGATCTCCACCCCCGGCTGATTGTCGCTGTAGGTCGAGAAGATCTGCGATTTCCGCGTCGGGATCGTCGTATTGCGCGGGATCATCGGCGTCGCCACACCGCCGGCGGTTTCGATCGCCAGGGTGAGCGGAGTGACATCGAGGAGCAGCACGTCTTTGACGTCGCCCTTGAGCACGCCGCCCTGGATCGCCGCGCCGATCGCCACTACTTCGTCGGGGTTCACACCTTTGTGAGGCTCCTTGCCAATTAACTGACGCGCGGTCTCGATGACCTTAGGCATGCGCGTCATGCCACCGACGAGCACCAGCTCGTTCACCTCGCTGGTGGAGAGCTTGGCGTCGCCGAGGCAATCCTTCACCGGCTTCACGGTGCGCTCGAAGAGCGGATCGGTCAGCTGCTCGAGCTTGGCTCGCGTTAGCTTCTTCTGGATGTGCTTCGGCCCGCTCGCGTCCGCCGTGATGAACGGCAGATTGATCTCGTATTCCTGCGAGCTGGAGAGTGCGATCTTCGCCTTCTCCGCTTCTTCCTTGATGCGCTGGATCGCGTCGGCCTGCTTCGAGAGATCGACGCCCTGGTCCTTCTTAAACTCAGAGACGATCCAGTCGATGATCATGTTATCCCAATCATCGCCGCCAAGGTGCGTGTCGCCGTTGGTCGCCTTCACTTCGAAGACGCCGTCGCCGATCTCGAGCACCGAGATGTCGAACGTGCCGCCGCCGAGGTCATACACGGCGATCTTTTCGTCCTTCTTCTTGTCGAGCCCGTAAGCGAGCGATGCGGCGGTCGGCTCGTTGATGATGCGGAGAACTTCGAGGCCCGCGATTTTGCCCGCGTCTTTGGTGGCGTTGCGCTGGGAGTCGTTGAAGTACGCCGGCACCGTGATGACGGCCTGCGCGATCTTTTCGCCCAGCTTCGCTTCCGCGTCGGCTTTGAGCTTCGCGAGAATCATCGCCGAGATTTCCGGCGGACTGAACGTCTTCTTTTCGCCGTTCACTTCCACCTGCACGTGGGCATCGCCGTTCGCCGCCTTCACGATCTTGTAAGGAACGCGATGCTCCTCCTCGCGCACTTCGTCGAACTTCCGGCCCATGAACCTCTTCACCGAGAAGACCGTGTTCGCCGGGTTGGTCACCGCCTGACGCTTGGCGGCCTGACCGACGAGCCGCTCACCATTCTTCGAGAAAGCCACGATTGAGGGGGTCGTCCGCGCACCCTCGCTATTTTCCAAGACAACGGCATCGCCGCCCTCCATGACAGCCATACAGGAGTTCGTCGTGCCCAAATCGATACCCAAAACTTTAGCCATATAGATGAGAGTCTTTCCGGACCGCGAGACTGCGGTCGAGAGGCTCTTTAGCAATCCATATACCGGCGAGGACAAGCGCGCGTAAATGACTGGGAAGATGGATGTTGTAATTTACCGGCCTGATCACAGAGTGGTTCTATATGAGACATGATGGCACAACGCCGCAGCTGGTTGGCGCACATCTGTCGCACGTCTGCTGTAGCCGCTTACGTTTGCGAAGCCTCCGGTGGCGAACACGTGTCGGATTGGCGTCCCGCAGGCACGCGGCTACAGAAGACACCTTCGGCGTCGCGTCGCACGATCTGCGTTGCATTTCTCCGTCCTTCCCGCGGTATGTCTCCTGCTTAGTAGAACGTCCGATGCAACAGAGCCGCGGCGCGACCGCTCCAGCCCCTCAGCCCAGTAACGACATCGTTTTCGCGTGCACGCATTGCGCGACCTCGTTTGTCGTCGATGCGGCCGCTGCTGGGCTCGCGATTCAGTGCCAGAGCTGCGGCAAACCGACGCGCGTGCCGAAGCAAAGCGCGCCTGTCGTAGAGGTGAACGCCGAGCACGCGGCGCGCATCTCCGATCTGCAGCATCAGCTGAAAGAGAACGCCTCGCAGCGCACCGAGATCACCGGCTACATCAACCAGCTCAGCATCCAGCTGCACCGCTGGCAACTGCGGCTGAAGGATTTAAACGAGCGCAAGGCGAAGCTCGAGTGCGAACTCGGCGCGCTCACCGGCAACTCGCCCAGCTAACCGCGGGCATTGTTTGGGCGCGCCGGGCGCACCTACTCAGCCGCTGCAGCGTAAGTCCTGCTCCACAATCGATTCTCCTGCGCCTCGGTGAGCCATCGCGGACGTGGTGAGATGCGAACTAGGTGCAGCCGATGTCTCCCGACGCCCGCCTCAAGCAACTCGCGGAGTTTCTCTGCTCGTGCCGCGAGGAGATCACGAAGCGCTGGGTGGATGCGGTGCGCACCGATCCGGCGATCGCCACGTCCACGAAGCTGCCGCACGAGCAGCTTGTAGATCATCTGCCGGGCGTGTTCGACGACCTGGCGGATACGCTCGCCGGTCCTGCGGCACCGCGCGAACGATCAGCCAAACACGCGCACGAGCATGGCGAACATCGCTGGTGGCAGGGCTTCCACTTCACGGAGCTGCTGCGGGAGATGAGCATTTTGCGGCGGATCATCTCGATTGAATACCTCTCCGCCTTCGCCGCTGACAACCCCCAGTGGCCGGCCGCCGCGCGCGCGAACGCGGAAGCCGTCGTCCACACGTTCTTCGATCGCATCTTCAGCGAATCAGCCCAGCAATTCGTCAACAAAACCGAAGAGGCGCGCGCCCACTTCCGGGCGCTGTTCGAGTCGACCGCCGGCGCGTATGTCGTGATCCGACCGGAAACATACGAGGTCATCGCAGCGAGCGAGACCTACCTGCGCGCTACTTCGATGACGCGCGACGCGATCATCGGCAGAAACCTCTTCGACGTTTTCCCCGAGGTCCGCAGCGATTTATCTGAGAACGCGATTCGCAATCTGAAGCTTTCCCTCGACCGCGTGAAAACGACCCGCCGGGCGGACGCATTGCCCGTGCAGCGATACCCGATCCAGCGGGAAGAAGGTGGGCGGCTCGAAGATCGCTACTGGAGCCCGATGAACTCGCCGGTTTTCGGGCCGAACGGCGAGCTGGCGTTCA
>DATHXZ010000076.1:0-5389 GCA_035459405.1 Chthoniobacterales bacterium | reverse complement strand
AGTTCGTTGATCGCGCTGCTTGTCGTTAGGGGAGTATCATCTGCCGACGCGCCTTCTTACTCCTTCCTTTATTCCCCGCTCTGGACGTCCAAAAGCGGAGCTCGGTGTGCGGGTCGAGGATGTCGTCGACTTGCTTGAAGCCGAGGTGCTTCGGCAGGGTTGCGGCGCCGGCGTCTAGCGGCGCGCGTGCCGCGTGCGAGATTTGCACCGGACACGGCTGCCGCTACAGCAGCCGGCGGACGGCGTCGCGGAGTCTTTCCCATTCGATGGGTTTTGTGAGGTGTTGATGGTTCGCGTCCCCGCTCCGCGCGCTAGCCTCGCGGCTGCCCGTCTAGCCGCCGATCGGCCGTGCTCGGCGTGTTCGGCCCAGCCGGTAGCCTGGCTGGCGGCAATTTGAACGCGGAACACGGTGCGTGGGGTGGCGCCGGGTAGACGGGCAGCCGCGCAGGGCAGCGGTGCGGAAGCCGGGAGGCTGGAGCATCAATGCGGCTGGCTGAGTCGCGGCGACGTGGGATTGGGGCGATAGCCTGAGGTGGCGCGTCGGGCACGGACGTGCGGAAGCACGTCCCTCCGAGTGGCTCCGCGTATCCGCGGTGTCGCGGCACTCGGCCTTTTAGCAGAGCTCTGCAGAGGATGACTTGGTCGAGCACACTCAAAAATCGGAGCTCGGACGCAGCGAAGCTGCGCGTTACGAGTTACTGATTAAGGAGGCGGAGCCGGTCGGCTGCGGGTTGTTTTTTGGCGTTTCTCCGTCCGCGATTTTGCACGGCTCGGCTCCATTAGCTGATGTAGCCGCGCAGTCGTTTCGTCGCGGTCGATCTTGCCAGCGGCGACATCGACGATGAACGCTTCCCAAGCGTCGAGCGGCAGCTTCTCGGCGGGAAGTAAGTCGTTCGAGTCGAGGAAGACGAGACATGCAGCGAGCGCGGTGCGTTTGTTGCCGTCGGTGAACGGGTGGTCGCGGCAAATGTAAAAAAGGTAGGCCGCGGCGACTTCGAGGGGATCGGAAATGAGCGGTTCGCCCGCACTAGTCGCCTGCGGAGCGGCGACAGCGGATTGGAGCAGGCGTTCATCACGGATACCGCCTGCGCCGCCGTGCGCCGCCAGGACTTCAGCGTGGATGGCCTTGACTGCCGCGACCGTGAGATGGCGGATCTCGGTCAAGCGAGGCGCTTGAAGAGAGCGGCGTTCTTCCTGATCAGGCGTTTGGCCGATGACGCGGCGGCGTCTGGATCGATGACTGGCCGAACAGGCGTGAGGACGATGGAACCGCTGTCGTGCACCGTGACGGTCATTTGATCGCCCACTTTGACGCGGGCCAGATCCATCAGGGCGGCGTCGAAGATGATGCCCTGGGAATTACCGAGTTTGGCGATCGTCTTTGTCATGCGTAATACTTTGTTTTACATGGGTGCGGTTTGCAAGCTTTGCGCAGTCCTTGGGACTCGCATGGCGGAACACGGCGCGTTGGGTAGCGCCGGGTAGACGGGCAGCCGCGTAGGGCAGCGGTGCGCAATCCGAGAGGCTGGAGCATCATTGCGGAACGCTAATGCGGAATGCGAAGTGCGAATTGCGGAACCGAATTAAAAAGGGACAAGGAACGACGGGCTGCCCGAATTATCCGCGGCGGCGCGGCACCGGCGGCCGCTGAGATGTGCCCGCCGATGTGTTGTGCGGGGCAGTTCGGTTGTTGACGGTTTCCAACGGGACTGTCACTCTCGCCTGCAATGCGCGTGAAAAGTATCTGGACGGTTGTGGCGGTTTGCTGCCTTGGCTTGGGTGACCTGGCGGCTCAGCGCACCTACGAGCCGTACCGGGTGATAACTGTCACCCCAAGAGTGAGCGGCGATCCAGTTGGCTCACACGCGCGGGTTGGCGCCAAGGGCATTGCCACTGCGGCGAATGGCGATCTGTACATCGCTGAAGGGCCATACAACGCGATCCGGAAGATCGCCGTTAACGGCGTTGTCACGACTGTGGCGGGATTTCACAACGCCGGGGGTGCCTTGCTTGATGGCCCTGCAGCCGCGGCGCGTTTCCATGTGCCGAGCGATCTGGTGCTCGCGCCCGATGGTGTGCTCTACGTGGCCGATACGTATAACCATGCGATTCGGAAGATCACACCCGCAGGCGAGGTGACGACGTTGTGCGGAGGCTCTGGGCCGGGCAGTGAAGATGGGGCCGGACGCGCGGCTCGGTTCAGGTATCCCACCGGCATTGCTCGGGCGACGGACGGTACGTTGTATGTGGCGGACCAGAGTAACCACACGGTGCGGAGAGTTACCCCAGACGGAACCGTGACGACACTCGCAGGGAAGCCGCAGGAGCCTGGTGCAACCAATGGCAACGGAAGCAATGCGAGGTTCTCAGGACTTCAGGGCATCACTGTGGCGGCCGACGGGCGGGTGTATGTCACCGATTGGGCGAGTGTGCGCCAGATCACCGCGGGCGGTGATGTCACGACGTTTGCCGGCGCGGTCGGCGGCTGGGGCTACGTAGATGGTCCGCGAGCTGAAGCCAGGTTCAACACCCTCAACGGTATTGTAGCTGGCCCCGACGGCAGCCTCTACGTCGCCGACGCGGGTAACAGCCGAATTCGTAAGATCAGTGCGAACGGAGTTGTCTCCACGGTGGCTGGCGGCTACCCAATGCAGTTCATCGGCGACTCCGGCCGGTTCGATGGAGTGGGGGCCGCGGCGCGGCTGTCGGGTCCTGAAGGGCTTGCGCTCGGCAGCGATGGTACTCTCTGGGTCGCAGAAGGAGTGGTGCGGAAGATCACACCCGAAGGTGCGGTGACAACTCTGCCTGTCGGCTCTCTGTTCTCGCGGGACATAACACCCAACGATGACGGGAGTGTTATTCCATTTAGCAGTAAGATCAGTGACGTCGGCTTCGACTCTGCGGGCAATCTGTACATCGCCGACCTGTTCCACGGCTGCGTTCGAAAACTGACGCCTGAAGGAGTGATTACCACACTGCGGCCGATGGCGCGACGGCCGGACGGACGGCTGGAGCCAAAATCATTGGCGCTCTTGAAAGCAATCGCCGTTGATCGCAGCGGCACGATCTATGTCAGCACGACGGGTACGGTGATCTATCGGATGGCGCCGGACGGCGTATTAACCTACGTGACCGGCGATCCAAATCGCTGGGGGATCGCTGATGGGCCGGCGGGCGAGGCGCGTTTGAACTCGGTGCAACGCATGGCTGTCGCCCCTGACGGTAACTTGTTTGTCGCCGATACGTTAAGCTACACGATCCGCAAAATCACTCCCGCTGGGTTTGTCACTACGATCGCGGGGCTTCCGCAGCAATCGGGACACGCGGATGGCACCGGTAGTTCTGCGCGCTTTGCGTTTGTGCAAGGTCTTTCCGTCGGACCGGATGGAAACGTTTACGTTGCCGATGGCCAGTACGGCCCGGTGAGTAACACGATCCGGAAGGTTACTGCAGATGGGGTAGTCACGACGATCGCCGGCAATCCCGGCACGCAAGGTGACGCGGACGGCGCGGGGTCGGCTGCGCGGCTCAATCAGCCGAAGGCGGTCGCAGTCGACGCGGCACTCAACGTGTATGTGGCCGATCGAAACAATCGCCGGATCTGCAAGGTCACTCCAGCCGGGGTGGTGACCACGCTTGCTGGATCGACGACGGAACACAGGCCGCGCGACGGCATCGGCGCTGAGGCAGCGCTCGCCTACGCCGATGCGCTTGCGGTCGACGCTGCCGGTCACATCTACATCGGTGACGAAAGCAGCCTGCGAGTGGCTTCGCCGACGATACCTTCTCATCCGCTCAATATTTCCACACGCGTTCAGGTGGAGGAGGGCGAGCGCAGTCTGATCGGCGGGCTCATCGTTGCTGGATCGAATACAAAGAAGGTATTGGTACGGGCTGTCGGGCCGTCTCTTACCGGCAGGGGCGTCGACGCAGCGCTCGCGGACCCTGAACTGCACCTCTACGACGCAGCGGGTACTCTGCTGGCGAGCAACGATGACTGGAAGATCGGCGCAGGCGGCAACGCTTCGCAGCAGGCGGAAATTGCCGCCACCGGTCTCGCTCCTTCCGATGAGCGCGAACCGGCACTCGTCGTCAGCCTGCATCCGCAGCAGGCGTATACCGCAGTCGTCACTGCCAAGGGGGAACCGGGCATTGCTAGCGTCGAATTGTACGACCTCAGCACCGGCGCCGCTGCGGTCCTGGCGAATCTCAGCACCCGCGGATTCGTCGCGGAGGGGGAGAAGGTGATGATCGGCGGCTTTATTCTCGCAGGTGGTGCCGGTTCAGGAACGGTCATGCTGCGTGCGATCGGGCCGTCGCTCGCGGGTGCTGGAGTGAGCGACCCGCTCAACGATCCTCTGATCGAGGTCTTCGACCGGAACGGCGATCTCGTCGCGCGCAACGACAACTGGCAGGAACAGGACGCGGCAAGAATCCGTGCCACCGGAATTGCGCCCGCGAGTGACCGCGAAAGCGCTTTACTGCTGTCGCTTCCGCCCGGCGCCTACACGGGCGTCGTCAAAGGAAACGGCGGTTCCGGGACAGCGCTCGTGGAAGTGTACGCTTTCCGCTAGCGGCAACGTCGGAACGCCGGCGAGCGCTCTCCTGTGCTGCATCAGCTCGGTCGCGTCCCGGCTCCGCGAATGGTGACGTTGTTACGGGAGCGGATCTCGCGAGACATGCGCGATTCTAGTCGATCGGCGTGCGGTCACAAATGCTTGTCGTGCCTATCGGCGGAAGGTCCAGAGCCGGAGAGCGCTTTGCGGGCTGAGGATGTCGTCGACTTGCCGAAACCCGAGGTGCTTGTAGAACGCGGATTGCGGAATGCGATCGCGGATCGCGGATGGCTGAATCGCGGGGAATGCGGGATCGGGCGGTAGCCCTGGGGCTGGCCCGCGGATGCGGACGTGGAAGCACGTTCCTCCGGCTGGCGACGGCACTACAGGGCTGCTCCGCGTATCCGCGTGTCGCGTCACGCCGTCGGATAGCGCGGCAGCTTCTGCCGTGCTGCAGCGCTCAGTCGTTAGCTCCCGCGGTGTTTTGTCGCTCCGCGTCGGGCCGGGTGCGATCAGCTGATGGCGATCTTCGTTTCGATTCGTGAAACGCTCGAAACGGCGAGTAAGCGCGGTGGCAGGAACTTCCTCCTTCTGCCTTCTTCCTTGTGAGTTCACATCAGCTCCGATTGGCGTTGCCAGCGCGCATGCGCTTTGGTAAATAAACCGTTCATGCTCAAATTGTTCCCTCCGCATTTGTGCAAGCGCCTTGCTGCGTTTGCTTCACTGCTCCTCGTCTTCGGCGCGGCTGCGACAGCGGCGCCGCCGGACGTGCTCGATCAATCACATCCCTTCGTTCGCGCGGTGATGGCCGCACAGGCAGAGGTAACCGAGGC
>DATHXZ010000075.1:0-3222 GCA_035459405.1 Chthoniobacterales bacterium | reverse complement strand
AAACGCACAGCTTTCGCTGAACCTCGCATCGCTCCGGCTCGCGACGTCCGACCGCACGCGGGCCGACGCGGCCCGCGTGAAGCTCAAGGAACTCGCAGCGGAACCGGACGTTCGTCTCGCCGCTCTCCACGCGCTCACAGCGGACGCTGTCGCGCGCAGCGAGCGCGCAGAAGCACAAAAATTTGCAACGCAGCTAAAATCCGAAAATGGCGCCACCTACGCCGACACACTTCTCTACTTCCGCGCGGTCCAGGGCACCGAAGCCGCCGCGCCTGCGCTGGAAGAGCTGAAAGCGAAAGCTGCGCAATCACCTGGCACGACCGCTGAGCTCATCACCTGGCTCAATCGTGAAGGCATGGCCGTCGTCGCAGCGCATTGGGCTGCGGGTTTGCCGGCCGAGACGCGCGAAAAACAGCCTGTGCCGCTCGCGCTCGCCGAATCGCTCAGCTTCATGCAGGATTGGCCGGCGCTCCGCGCATCGGTCGAAGATCAGAACTGGGGCGAATTCGAAGCGTTGCGCCTCGCGGTTCACAGCCATGCGCTGCACCGCCTCGCCTCATCGCAGCCCGATTCCATGCAACGGCAGACGGTCTGGCGCGCAGCGTTGAAAGCAGCTGACGCAAAACCGGACCAGCTCGTCGCGATCGCACAGCTTGCCGAAGGCTGGGGCTACACCGCGGACGCCGAGGATGCCTGGTGGAAAGTCGCCACCGGGAACGCGAACGCGCGCGCCGGTCTCTCCGCTCTGCAACGCATCTACAAGGGCAAGCAGGACACGCGTGGCTTGCTCCGCGTGGCGAAGCGGGCTCTCGAGCTCAATCCCGGTGATCTCGTCGCCGCGAACAACTGCGCCAGCCTCGGTCTGCTCCTGAACGGCGACAGCACAGCACGCCGTCTCGCTGCGAGACTGCACAACGAGCACCCGGAAAACCGCGCTTTCGCCGCGACTCACGCCTACGCGTTGCACACCGCCGGCAAAACAGCCGAGGCGCTCGAGTTGATGGAGCGAATGACAGACGAGGAGCTTCGGCATCCAGCAATCGCCGCTTACTACGTCGTCATCGTGGTGGAGAGCGGAAAGCTCGATCGCGCGCGCTCCTTCCTGCCGAATGCCCAACGCGCCGCGCTGCTGCCGGAAGAGCAGCAGCTACTCAGCTCCGCAAGGCGCAAGCTGGTCGCTGTCGAATCGACTGGCGAAGCGAAGAGCGTCGCGCGGTTCTAGCGTAGCGCGAAGTGTAGCGGTGCTTGTGTCAAGCACCGAGCCCGGGACGTGGCCACGTCAGCCGTCCAGGCGTTTGGCACAAACGCCTCTACACAACCGCGCGAAACTGCACGTTCATGGGGGAATTTAAAGGCACAGGACTAGCTTTAAAGAAACGCAGGTGCCCGCGGCCTGAACTATGCGAGTCACGACCGATTTTCAGGCCACCGCGCAACCGACACTGCGAATCCCAAAACACTCCACCAAGTCACACCATGAACATGCTTCTCGCGCACCGCGCAGCGCAGCTGAAAACCCGGAACATTCTGCGTTGCTTGCCGAAGCTACGAATGATGCTGTTCGGGATTGGTCTCTAACCGACGGCAGCCTTTCCTGGCCACAAGGTCTCGAGAGTCTCCTCGGCTATAAGCGATCAGCCGCCGCGGGCGAGATCGGCTTCTGGCAGAAGCACCTTCACGAGGACGATCGCGCTCGCACTGCGGCGAGCATTCGCGATGCGCTCGCCGGCGATGCGCAACGCTGGAGCGGCGAATACCGCCTCCGCCACGCGAACGGCAATTATCTTCACCTGCTCGAGCGCGCGCGCATTGTGCGCGACGGCAATGGCCAGGCGGTGCGGTTTATCGGGTCGCTCATGGACATCACCGCACGCAAGCAATTGCAGGATCAGGTGGTGCGCTCGCAAAAAATGGAAGCGTTTGGCCAGCTCGCCGGCGGCGTCGCGCACGACTTCAATAATTTCCTCACCACCATCCTCGGCTACAGCGATCTGCTGTTGCACGAGCTCGGGGTGAAAGGCTCGACCGCGAAGCACATCAATGAGATTCGTGGCGCAGCGCAGCGGGCATCGAACCTGACGACCCAGCTGCTCGCGTTCAGTCGCAAGCACCCGCTCGAGCCGCGGGTGGTGGAAGTGAACAGCGTCATCATGAACCTCGAGCGCTCCCTGCTCCGACTGCTCGGCGAGAACATCAGCGTCGAGTGCCACCTGCATCGCTCCACGCAGCCGGCGCACATCAAGGTGGATCCTAACCAGCTCACGCAGATCATCCTGAACCTCGCTGTGAACGCCCGCGACGCCATGCCGCGTGGCGGAAAGCTGACGCTCGGCACTGGAGCGTTCCGCGTTGATGGCAAGGCTCATCCTGGCGGGTGCCCCGAGCGGCTCGCGCCCGGTGAGTACGTGTTGATCAGCCTCACGGACACCGGCGCAGGCCTCAGCGACGAAGCGAAGGACCATCTTTTCGAGCCGTTTTTCACCACCAAAGAAGACGGCGAGAGCAGCGGCCTCGGGCTTGCCACCAGCTACGGCATCGTGCGCCAGAGCGGCGGCCAGATGTGCGTCGAGAGCCAGCCGGGACGCGGCACGATGATTACCATCTACCTGCCACGTGTCCCCGCGCCGCCAGCGCCTGGTTACAAAAAGCCCGGCAGCAAAAAGCTCCCCACCGGCACCGAGACGATCCTCGTGGTCGAAGATGACGTTGCCGTCCGTCACATCTCCGTGCGCGTCCTGCGCTCATTAGGCTACGATGTGATCGAAGCGGCGAGCGGCGACGATGCCCAGCGCCTGATCTCGCTCGACGAATCAAAGAAGATCGATCTCCTCCTCACCGACCTCGTCATGCCGCTGATGGGCGGCCGCGATTTCGCCGATTGGATGACGGCCGCGAGCCCGACCACAAAAGTTATTTTCATCTCCGGCTATCTCGACCAATCGCTGCACGTGACCGACCAGCAGGACGTCGGGATGTTCTTCCTGCCGAAGCCGTTCGATCCCGAGCAGCTCGCGCAGAAAGTGCGTCAGGCGCTCGACGCCCGGTAGGCACGCCGCGAGTCCGTCCGCACGTCGCTGCGCTTTCCACGCCCGGACGGCGCAGCGCGCCGTCCCTACCATTCCCGCGAACGACGTTGCCGCTGCGCGGCACGCGGTATATGCAGTTCGCGTGACCACGTTCCAGGACATCCAGGCCGCGCGGAAGCGGATCAAGGGCGCGGTC
>DATHXZ010000074.1:0-4090 GCA_035459405.1 Chthoniobacterales bacterium | reverse complement strand
CCGAAACAGAGCAAACCAAATAGCGAACAGGCAGGCTGGAAACTTCTCGGGAGCGCCACACGGTTCGAGAACAACATCTGCCGGCTGCGTGAAGACCACATCGAGCTGAAAGCCGGCAAGAAGATCGACTACGCATACTTCGAGCGCGACGAAGCGGTCATCGTCGTGCCGGTTACCACCGAGGGCGAAATCGTCCTCCTGAAGCAGTATCGATATCCGGTCGATGAATGGTGCCTCGAGGTTCCGGCTGGCGGCACTCACGACAGCGGAGATGCCGCGCTGGAAGAAGTCGCGCGCAAGGAGCTGCGCGAAGAAGTCGGCGGCACGGCGAAGTCGCTGACCTACGTGACTTCCTTCTACTCAGCGAACTCGATGACCGACGAGAAATGCCACGTCTACCTCGCTCAAGGCGTCGAGCTTTCGAAAAATCCGAAGACCGAAAGCAGCGAGGCCATCGAGACGCAGGTTGTGCCGGCAGTCAAAGCAATCGAGCTGGCACGAAGCGGCGCTATGAAGACCGCGCCTTGCGCGCTGGCACTGTTACTCTGCGAGCCGCTCCTGGCGAAGACGCATGGGCAGAAGACGCCCGACGACTTGCTGGAAACCTAGCGTCAGGTCTGCGGGCGTCGCGGGTAGCGGGCGAGCTCGCGCTTGATTCTCTCGTACAACTCGGGCGTCCAAGGCGGCGCGCCGTTCGCCAGCTCAGGCGAGCGGCCATCGCGAAAGTCGACCGGCGTCAGGATGACCGTGATGTTCTCGATCCCGGTCAGCGCTGCGAGGACGAATAGGTCTTCGGCCGCCGGATCTCCCATCGCGAGGCAGCCGCGGGAACGCGAGTCGCCGTGGATCATGATGTCACCGCCGAGGTTCGTGCGGCCTTCTGCGGCGGCCTGTGACTGATCGATCTCGTTAGGATAATTCAACCGGATCGACAGGTGGAAGTCGCTGTTCGGGTTCAGCTCCGGGACGCGGTAAACGCCTTCCGGAACCTGCCGATCGCCCTCGCGCAACTTCGGTCCGAGTACGCCACTGGCGCCAAGCACCGGGTAGCTCCACACGAAGCGAAACACTCCATCCGCACCTGCGGCGTAAACATCCAGCACGCGTTCGTCCTTGATCCCGATCAACGTGAGCTGGCGCGGCGGGTAGCTTACCCCAGCTGCCTCGAAGCGCGGCAGCAGGCGCGCGCGAACAACATCACCGAACTCCGCGAGGCGATCCTCGACTGTCTTGCCGGCAGCGTGAGCGCGCGCCGTGGCGATCATTGAGATTAGGAAAGCGACGAACAGCTTCATGCTCAGAGCGAACAACGCGCAACAACCAGCCGGTTATTCCTTCGGCTGCTGCAGCTCGGCGACTTTCGCCTCGGCGCGATTGACGTCAGCCTTACGCCCGCTGCCGAGGGCAAGGAGTTTTTGCTGCCGCTGCAAATTGCGCATGGCGGCCTCGAGTTCAGCGCGCTGGCGTTCCTCCACTGCGGCGCGCGCCGATTCTTCAGCGTCCGCAACCAGCGCGTCGTTTGTTGCATGGCCGGCGCTTTCGGCTTTCGCTTTCACGGCATCGAGGCGCGCCTGCGCGAGCGCTGCCTCGAGTTGCACCACTTTCAAGACGCGCTGCTCGGCATCGACCTTCGCGATGATCCCCGCCGTGAAGAGTCGGTCGGCGCCCGCTGCGCGCTTCTGGGCGCGAATAAGGTCTGCCTCGAGCTTCGCCACGTCAGCCGGAGCCGCTTCCCTTGTGACGCCCGGAAGATCCGGAATCGAACCGTCACGTGCGCGGCTCGTGATCAACAGCGGCGGCTCGATCTCGCCCGACTCCTCGCCATCGCGCGACGGCAGTGGGAGATCGTCGTTCGCAAATGCCGATAGCGCGGCCGTCGCACACGCGAGCGAGCAGATCCAACGCTTCATCTGTGCGAAATTATCGCAGCCGCCGAGCGCTTTACCAGCCGCAACAGGTAACGCCGGCGTTACAACCAGCCTTTGCGCTTGAAGAACGCATACGGCAGCACGGCGGAGATCAGCATCAGCACGATGGCGAATGGATAACCTGCCGCCCACTTCAGCTCCGGCATCACCTCGAAGTTCATGCCGTAAATGCTGGCGACGAGGGTGGGGGGGAGGAAGACCGCCGCCGCCACCGACATGATCTTGATGATCTTGTTCTGCTCGTTGTTGATCATGCCCATCGTGGCGTCGAGCGAAAAGCTGATCTTGCCCGCAAGGAACGTCGCGTGGTCGCTGAGCGACGCCAGATCGCCGCCGACTGTCGTGAGGTGCACGATCGACTCGCGCGCGACGGCGTTGTCCTTCTGCATCTCGCGGTAGAAGGCGAGGCCACGCGCCAAGCTCACGAGGCTCTCACGCGCACGCGAGACCAGATCGCTGTTACAGCCGATGCGCCGCAGGATGTGGACGAAGTCGCGTTGCATCGCTTTGCGCTTGCGGCGGCTGACGTGCTGCGATGCACGATCAGCCCAATCGGCGCTGCCGCTTTCGCCTTCGGCGTCGAAGATCTTCAACGAGATGCGATCGAGGCTGGCGCCGACGCTCTCGAGGATGTCCGCGATGCGTTCGATGATGGCGTCGACCAGACCGGTGAAGACGTCGTGGCCGGTCTTGTAATTCATCGGGTTCGCGTCGCGCCGACTTCGAAACGACTGAAACGGAAGCGGCTCCGCGTAGCGCAGCGTGACGAGTCGCTCTGGCGTGAGCATGAATGTCACCGCCGTGCTTTCCGGGCGCTCGGTGTGCGCGTTCGCCACGATCGTCATCGTGATAAACAGCACGTCCTTCTCCTTGTAGAGCCGGCTCGAGAGTTCGATCGCCTCCATTTCCTCACGCGTCGGGATGTTCAGCCCGATCGATTGCTCCAGTGCCTTCTCTTCGGCGCGCGTTGGCGAGAGAACGTCGACCCAAACGGCATCGCGTGTGAGCGAGGAACACGTCTCCTCATCCGCCATTTGCTGGCCTGGTTGGCCGGGCGCGTAAAACGTCAGCATACGCAGCGCGAGCCTGGAACGCTCCGGCGCGTCAGCAGAGGTTCAAACATCGCGGAGCATCTTACGCCCGCGTTTAAATTTGCAAACAGGCGCGGCGGGTCAGGTCGAGAACTGTGCGCGCACCTCGCCGCTCACCCGGTGCGGTTTTCCCGTTTTCTTGCTGGTCGGGCACCACAGCGTGCGTGCCTGCGCCAGTAGCTGGTTGCGCGTGGCGTGCACGATCAGCGTGTGCCGCTCGAACGTGATGCGGGTCGCCTTGCCGACCCAGGTGCGCAAAAGCACGCCGTCGCCCGGCAATGCAGGGGCCTTGTAGTCGATCTCGTGCCGTACGACGACCCAGAGGATCGCCGCCTGCGACTCCACCGAAGCGAGCGACTGCCAATGCGCAGTCGCCACATCCTGCGCCCAGCGAAGGTATACGGTATTGTTGACGTGTCCTAGTTCGTCGACATCACCAGGCAGAACAGGGACGAGCAGATCAAACGTCTGCTCCGGCGGAACGGCTGACATTCAGGTATAGATCGCGAGGCTGCTCAGGGCTGTGGCTGTGCCGGAATCCCGCGGGGTCACATCGGCTCCGGCATTTCGACGAGCTCCAAGCGGCGATTTTTTGCGGACCTTCATCTGTCGTGTTGGCGCAATCGGCGAAGCGAATGACACGCGACGGGGAAGAGGCGCTTGTTCGCGATTTCGTGCTTCGACACCAGCCAGGCGACGATCGCCTCGCCCTCTTTGTGATTGAAAACGATCGGCCCAAGCGCCAAGCGCAGCACCCCGTAGGTTGCTGTGCATACCGAGCGATCTCCGAGCCCCCGTAGCGCTTGACGAGCGGATAATCTTTTGTGCCGGCGACATCCTTCCCTTGAGCGGGCAAGAGGCTCGCACCGAACAATGCCGCCGCAGCAGCCGCCTGGAGGAGCAGGGGAAGTCGAGCGGCGAGCGTTCATTGCGACGATGCTACGCAGGCGCGTGCCGCATGCTCAACGGCTTTCGCAGCGGCGTGCTACGCGGAGCAGCCGCTGAGATATTCGTGACCGGCGCACGCTACCGCAGAGACCGCTCTCGCGGGCCAGTTGATGCGCAGCTTCG
>DATHXZ010000073.1:0-3278 GCA_035459405.1 Chthoniobacterales bacterium | reverse complement strand
CGTTTCGCGAAATGGCGAGGTCTTGCGCATTTTCACGAGCTGGCTGGCAATGCGCCGCGCGGCTGGCTCTTCGCCGAGGTCGCGGAAGAGCCGCGTGAGGTCTTCTTCGCTGTAGCTGTTTACCACATCCGCTGCCGTCAGTTCGCGCCGCGGGTCCATGCGCATGTCGAGCGGACCATTGCGCATGATGCTGAATCCGCGGTCGCCGTTTTCCAGCTGGCGGGATGAGACGCCGAGATCGAGCAAGGCCCCGCCGATGGAGACAGTGCCGAGCTCATCGAGGACGCGCGCGGCGTTGCGGAAGTTCGCCTGCCGGAGCGTGACCCGACCACCGAACATCGCGAGGCGCTCGCTCGCGTAATTGATTGCATCCGGATCCTGATCGAACGCGAGGACATCAGCGCCGGTGCGGAGGATCGCTTCCGTGTGACCCGCGCCGCCGCACGTGCCATCCACGACGAGCGCGCCCGCGCGCGGTGCCAGCAGCTCGATCGCCTCGCTCGCGAGCACCGGTCGGTGATAAGTGAAATCCTCCATTTCCTGCGCCTCCTCTTCGATGATCAAGGGGCCCGTGGCGAACCAGACAGGACGTTCGAATAACAACGCGTTCATGGGTGGGCTCCGATTTCTACAGACCGACTACATTGGCGACGTGCTGGTAGGTGGCGCTCTCATCCTCCTGCGAGCGCTTCCACTTCTGCAGGTTCCAGATTTCGAAACGGCCACGTCCGCCGACGAGCGCAACCTCGCCTTTCAGGTCGAGTTGTCGGCAAAGGTCTTCGGGCAGCACCAGGCGGCCCTGCTTGTCGGATGCGCCGTGCTGCGCGCGTGCGTGCAGGTGACGCAAGAAGACGCGCCGCTCGCGTGGCGCCACATTGGGATCTGCATCCACCTCGGCACTCATCCGCGCGAACTCCTCCGGAGGCATGACAAGGAGGCACTGGCCTTGGGCTTCCGCGAGGATGATGAACTCTTCGCCCTCGGGGTCGCGCCAGCGCGACGGGATGGTGATGCGCTTCTTCTCGTCGATCGCATGACGGAATTCACCGGCGTAGATGGGAGGGGCTGAAAAGTCGGAGGCCATACGCCTGTGGAGAACTACACCATTTCAATCCACTTCCCTCCACTTCTAACCACTTCGACTACCGCGGGTCAACAAAATTGATGGCTATTTGCAGCTATTTTTAGCGGGCCCTAACCTGCCTCGTGCGAACAGCTCGATTCCTGGCGTTTCTCCTCGCGTCGACCGCCTGCGCGACCCCCGCGTTTGCGCAGGCCCAACAAGGCGCTACGACCGGCGACTCGATCCGCGTCACCATGTCGCTAAACGGGGATGGCTCAAAGACCGTCTACGAGACCGACACCGCAAACCGGAAAGCAATCGCCACGACGACCACCGAAGCCGGCAAGCTGATGAGCAAGATCCGCTACACGCTCGATGAAGCGGGGCGCTTCGACACCGGCGAGGTATATGGGCCCGACGACAAACTGCGATTCAAAACTCTCTATAAGTATGAGGCGAGCGGACAGATGAAAGAGGAGACGCGGCTCACGCCCGACGGCGCCGTTCGGCACAAAATCGTTTACGGCTACGACGCGGCGGGCAAGCCGGCCGGTTACGCGGTGTATGACGGGTCGGGGAAGTTGCTCGGGCGGACGAGGCAGAAGGCGGCGGTGCCAGATCCGGCGCCGCAACGGCCAGCTAAAACACGGTCGCGCTAGGGTTTTGCAGGTCCGAACGGTCGTGCCGCGCGCCTGTGGAACTCGACGCCCCAGCTCGTCGAGCGGCACCGGCGGAGCTTGCGACCCGCGGGAAAGGAGACTAAGGAATCAGTTCCCATGATTGATTACATCCAGAAAGGCGGCCTCCTGATGTGGCCGATTCTGGTCTGCAGTATCATCTCGATCGCGGTGTTCGCCGAGCGGCTGTTGTACTTCCACCGCGCGAGCATTCACGTGGGAGAATTTCTCCAGGGGCTCTCGAATCTGATCGGGCGCCGCAACTTCGCCGAGGCGCTGCATGAATCAGCTGGAACGCCGGGTCCCGTGGCGCGTGTCATCCACGCAGCCATTATTCGCCACGATTCCCCCCGGTCGGAACTGCGCGAGATCGTGCAGGAAGCCGGCCAACTCGAGGTGCCGAAGCTCGAGCGCTTCCTCGGTGTGCTGGCGACGATCGCGTTCCTTGCTGCCTTGCTGGGCCTGCTGGGCACGGTCGCCGGCATTATCGACGCTTTCAGCACGATCGCCGCAAACGGCGGGTTTGCGACCGTTACAGAGCTATCGACTGGCGTCTATAAAAGCCTGCTCACCACTGCGGCCGGCTTGGTTGTGGCGACACCTACCTTCGTCGCCTACAGCTATTTGTCGGCTCGGGTAAATACGATCATGCACGAGATGGAACGTGCCGGGATCGAAGTCGTGCACATGCTGACCGAGCAGGAAGCGATTAGCGGAATCATCAGCTTCCAGCAGCCGGTGGCGAAAGCAGGGCGTGAATAGTGACTCGTGATCGGTGGATGGTAGCGCCTGCACTATTCACCAGTCACTGATCACGATTCACCAGTCTTCGCTCCGATGAAGCTCGCCCGCACGAAGGAGTACCACTTCGCCTGGGTCGGGCTGGTCGCATTCCTCGACGTCCTTTTCCTGCTGATCTTCTTTCTGCTGCTCAGCTCGAATTTCATTCTTCAGCCGGGCATCAGCGTATCGCTTCCGGTCTCGCGTTTCACGCTCGGACCACAGCTCAATCCGCAGATCATCAGCATTACTGGTGGCGCTGTTCCTGCCGTCTACTTCCGTGATCAGAAGGTCCACCTTGAGCAGCTCGGCCCATTACTCGACGAGGCGAAACGTGAGGGGCGGCCCGTGATCATCAAGGCCGATCGCCAGACGCCGTATGAGCTCGTCGTCTCGGTCACAAACGCAGCGCTCGAGCACGGCATCTCGTCCGTCTCTTTAGCGACCGCGCCGCATCAATGAGACCGCACAATGTGGCGCCGCATGAGTTCGCGCCGGTTTTCGATTGGACGCCGCCGCGCAATCGCAACATCTCGCTGATTAGCTTCATCGCCGGATCGACCATTCTGCACGCGCTCTGCTTTTACGTCTTTCAAATCATCTATCCGCCGACCGTCGCGCTGCTGCCCCCGCCGGCGCGCGTGAACGTCATCACGCCGGCCAGTGAAGAGGGCCGGCTCCTGCTGCGGTGGATCGAAGCAGAAGATCCGGCACTCTCCTCGACGACGCAGCGCCCCCCCGAAGCGGCGATCGAGCTG
>DATHXZ010000072.1:0-9047 GCA_035459405.1 Chthoniobacterales bacterium | reverse complement strand
CGTCGTCGACCGCGAGCACGGTCGTCGGGTCGGCCATCGCCACGAAGAGCTTGCCGTTGAGGCGCGCGATCGGGACCAGCTTGTTCTGCTTCGCCATGTCGCGAGGCAGCAGGTTCATGATCTCGTCCGGGATGCGGAGCTTCGAGAGGTTGATCGGCGGCGTGTTCAGGCAACGGCCCATGCTGAAGGCCATGTCCTGGTCGGTGACGAACTGCTTGTCCGTCAGGATCTTGAGGAGCCGTCCGCCTTCCTTCTGCTGGATGGCCGTGGCCTCGTCCAGCTGGTTCGGCAGGAGGAGACCGTCCTCGATCAGGACGTCGGCGATGCGCTCGGCGAATGATTTACTTCTCATGGCCTAGGCGCGGCTCTCCAGCCGGTAGATGTCCTGCAACCCGCGGACGATTGAGCTTGGGCGCGCGAGATACCACGAGACGGTGTAATCGAGCGATTGCTGCACCGCCTCGCGCCCGGCGGCGTCAAAAGGATTACAGCACGCCACCATGATGGTGCGGCTGATCAAATCGAACGGCACAAACAGCCGTCCGAGCGTCAGGTGATCCGGCAACATCCGCGCCACCTGGCGATCGAGGTCGTAATATTCGAGCGGCACGTAGGCGAACTTCGTCCGGTCGATCAATTGTGAGAGCGCCTTGTCCAGCTTGTCGTCCTCCTGCCGGCAGACCTTCTCCAGCAGCGACGACGCGAGCGCCTGCCCACTGAGGTCGCCGTTCAGCTGGTTCACAGTCGCGAGCGCGTTGTTCACTTCCTCTTCCGCGAAGAGCTGCTGCATGATCAAAAATTTCGCCAGCTGCTCGTCCCCGCGATCCTGCAGATGAGCGCCGCGCTTGTGCGGATCGATCAGCCCGCCGCCGGCACCATTGGAGCCGTTCGAGTGATGCCCGTTGCTGCCGTTCAGGTGCGGGGTCATGATCAACCCCGTCTTGGCCCCGCCGGATTCCACCAGCGCATGTCCCGATGCCTGAAGTCGCGACTCGATTTCGCCGAGCATCGCGAGGATTTCAGGCGAATTAGGCTCCTTCAGCAGGATCACTTCGCATTCCTGCATCGCCAGCGTGTAAGACCCGACCGAGAAATAAGCCTCCGCCAGTTTCCGCGAGATGCGGAGCGATTCATCCCCTTTGCCGATCTTCTGGTAGGCATCCTTGAGGATCTCCAGCGACTGATAATCGTCCGGTTGGGTCTGGATGATGACCTCAAACATCTCGATCGTCTGAACGATCTGAGAATGCTCTTCCTCTGTTAGCGTCGTGTGTTCCAGCACAGCGCAGGCTGTAAAAGCTAAAAGCATGCCCCCGCCGGAACCGTCCGAGAAAACCGCGTAAAAACCGCCACGCCCGATGCCGCTGCCACCCTGTAGCGGGTTCCCTGTGGGAAGCCCTGTAGCCGCTTTCCTGTGGAAAGCGCCAGCCAGTCCGCCGCAGGAACTTCCTGCCGCGAAGCGCCCCCGGCCCCGTCACCGCCGCAAAAACTGCGAAAGTCACGATCTCTGCGTTTCAACTCAGGTTTTCGGGATTAGATTTGCAGTGCACCACACACGGCTGGCATCATCCGCACCCGCTTGAAGTCTCCCGTCCCACCGCGCGATCGGCATTGCTGCTGCTGCGCGCAGAATTCGCGATCCGCACTCCGCGTTTCCGCATTCACCCTCGTCGAGCTGCTCGTCGTCGTTTCTATCCTGATTGTCCTCGCCGGGCTCGCCTTCCCGACCATCCGCGGTGCGCTCGATCGGGCGAAGAAGGTCCAGGCTAAGAACGATTTAGTACAAATCGGAACCGCAGTTAACGCATTCCACACCGAGTACGGTGTGTTTCCGATTGATCCCGGGATTCCGAGCGGCGGCCACGATGTCGAGTACGGGAACCCGGACAGCCCATCACACACCAATTCAGAAGTGATGAACGCCCTCCGAGCGATCAATGACCCGAGCGGCCCGAACAAGGGCCACGCGCTGAATCCACGCCGCGTTGTCTTCTTTAATGGACCGCCGGTGAAAGACGCCACTAAACCGCGCGCCGGCTTCGACTCCAAAGGCGAGTTCTGGGACCCGTGGGGCAGTCCGGATAACGCGAGTTCCCCGGTCGGCCATTACATCATCAACATCGATGCGAACTACGACGGAAGCACGCAGGCCTACACACTCGACTACACGGATCTCGTGTACGACACCAGTAGCGGCAAGGGAGACGGCGTGAAAGGAAGCTTCATCGGGGCGTCGCTTGGCAGGGACGGCGATTACGGCGACGCGGGCGACAAAAAGTTCAAGGGCTCTGACGACGTCCTCTCCTGGCAATAGCACGATTGCTTCACACGTGATGCCCATCCGCTGCGGAATGCCAGCGCGCTATACCGGCTCGCGCCGGTGTCGCGGCGTCGTGACTCGTCAGCATGCGTTCAGCCTCGTCGAGCTGCTGGTCGTGATGGGCATTATCGTGATCATGCTCGTTGCCTTGGCCCCAGCCGTCACTTCGCTGTCGAAGTCCTCCGGGCGCAAGTCAGCCGTTAGCAGTCTGATGAATGCGATGGAGCAGGCGCGTTCGCTCGCAATCAGCAGTGGCTCGGCCACGTACGTCGTCTTCGGCGATCAATGTCTGCCGGATGATTACAGGTGCCGCGCCCTGATTGTGTTCCAGGACCAACCCGACTTCACTCAGCGCGCCGTGACTAATTGGCGTTTCCTGCCCGTCGGCATCGCTTTGCGCCCGGCCATGGGTCTTCTCAGTGCGCCGGGCGGAGCGACGCCTGTCAGGTTTGCCTGCCCCGGCCCATTTGGCTCCGCCCCCCGTGTGCTTCCATACGTCAAATTCGAACCCACCGGCATGGTGAGTGCACCCACCGATCCAAACATGCTTTTCGTCGACATCTTCGCGGGCGCCGTCGACTTAGCCGGCAGCGCTAACTACACCGACAATGCTCAGCGGCAGTCGCAAAAGTTCGATGCCGTGGTCCTCGCCCGGCTGACGGGTCGAGCTCGATACGTTGATCCGTATGGCCGCAGCTGATCCGCGTTCAAGCGGCGGCTTTTCGCTCATCGAGGTGGTCCTCGCGTTGGGCGTCATCTCGTTCGCCCTGGTCGCAATCTTCGGCGTCTTCCCGACTGGGCTCGCCGCAAACCGGCTCGGTATTAGCGATACGCGCGCAGCTCAACTGGCAAACGCTGTCGCCACGATGATCGATTCGCAGAGCACGAAATTCAGCAGCGTCGACTGTTATGGGGCAACGTTGAACCTGGCCTCTCTAGATAAGAGCGCCGCACCGGTTGTACTCCACGCCGGCTACCCGTCGCCAAGCCAGCCGGAGATCACGAACATCGCCACGGCCGCCTCCATTTACACAATCGAGATGCGGTTCGACAACGATCCTGAGGTTGCGCCGGGAACGAAGCTCGGCGCTGGGAAACTCAATCAGATTCAGATGCGATTCAGGGGCAAGTCAGCGGATTCGAGCACGGTCGAGTTCTTTTTCACAGCGAGGAACAAAGGATGATGTGCCGGCGCCAACAGCACAGACATCGCGGCGCGTTCTCACTCGTCGAGGTTCTAATCTCGATCGCGATAACAACCGTCATCGTCGTCCTGTTGTTTCAGGTGTTCGTAGCTGCGGCTACGCAGTGGCAAGCATCCGATCAGCGCATCGACACGTTCCGCGACGCGCGTGCTGCTCTGCATTTCATCGCCAGAGATCTGAGCCGCGCTCACGTCAATGCAAGCGCGGGGATGCTCCGGCTCTCAGATACGTTCGGCGATTTCGCGAAGGAAGCGTATGCAGTGACGGCATCGGCGAATTCCGGTAAAAGTGATCTTTGCGCCGTCGGGTATTACTGCGCCTGGGACGGCGCGACGAAGACCTTTACCTTGAAACGACTGTTCAGGGACAGCGACGCGGCGTTCGGCCTACTGAAAGGAGCCACAATGCCGAACTTCAACGCGTTGTTCGCGAAAGACGCAGCGCTGGAGGAAGCGGTTGCTGCGTACGTTTGGGATCTGCAATTCCGACCGGGTGTCGAAGACACTGCGGTGAATCCCAGCTCTGCACAGCCGCCGGACTGGCGCTGGGTCGAAATCCGCTTTAAATCCATGAGTCCAGCTTCCGCTCGCAGGTTGCGCGATCTTCCGGTGGACGTCTCCACCTGGTTCGACGCTGCGTCGGACGTCTACAGGACGCACATTCTGCCGTTCGAGCAGCAATTCGTGACGCGCGTGTCACTACACCAGCGGCAGTGAGCGCGCTCCTGATGGAACGTCGAGCGCGATACAGCGGCTTTGCGCTTGTGATCACTATGATCACCATCGCTTTGCTGACGATAATGGCGGTCGCATTCCTGACGAGCAGTAGCCTCGACCGCGCGACAGCGAGTTCCTTCGCGACCTCAGCGAAAGCTCAACTCGCCGCCAGAACCGCGGTAAATGTTGCAATCACACAGCTTGCTACTGCTATTTCAAGCTACCCGGACTCAGCAACGGCTTGGGAGAAGGTGACGGGACTTGCGGCGGATAGCGGCTATGAGGGAACGATCCTCTATTACCATCAAACGACACCTGAGACGGCTGCCGCGGCACCCGCTGCAGCTGCTGCGCCGCCGTTATATGTGTTGCCGTTGATCTCTGGAGCGGCGCCTGTGCCAACTCCGGCTTCGGCCAGTAGCAACAAAGCAGCGCGAGAGACCGCATTGCAGTCGGCACTTACGCTCACGGTGGCCAATTCTTTCGATCTCAATCACGCCAGATTCGCCTCAGATACGCAAGGCTGGATCGGCTCTTCGCCCGATTGGATCAATGCCGCCGCCGGACCCACCACTCCTCAGCCGTTCAAAGCGAAGTGGATAGACCTGGCAAACACCGACGGCCGCATAACCGGTCGGTACGCGTACTGGGTCGAGGATGAAAGCTTCAAACCCAACGTGAACCTTATGGGGAACACGCCACGCGGTTCAATGTCGCTTGGCACATCCCCGAGCGAAGTTCCGTTGCAAGGAATGCTGAAGACGGCGATGCCAGGTAGATCGAATCACGACAGTGTCGCGGACGAGATCTTCGGGCTGCGCGCGACTTTCCCGAACAACAGTTTCTTCGAATTCCGCGCCCTTAATCATGTTGGAGGGCAGCCTACGCTCGCCGATACTTCCAAGTTCTCAGCCACGCTGCATTCCGGCAGTATGAACACGTCACGCAGTGGATCGAAACGGATCAACCTCAATAAAGTCGTGACGAGTTCGGTGACTGCGACGGACGTCCGGCGTGAGTTAGATCAGATTGGCCGATCGATCACTTATCACCTGCCGAACTTTGGCCAACGCTTTTACCGCCTCGGAGCCGATAAAAACACGTTCGATGTGCCGAGCACAGGATCCCCGTCCCATCGCGACATCTACGTAGAGAAGCTGGCCGCAAACATTCGTGATTACATCGACCCGGATTTCCAGCCGACGGTTGTTAATAATGATGCTGGGCGCGCGGTTCGCATCGGTTCGGCGCCCACAAACGCATTGATAACCCAGAGTGGAAGCACATCAGGACCAAGTGAAGTCATCGCGATCGGGAAAGAACGAATACCACGCGCGCAAGAGTACGCGATCCGAGTGCGTCAGATCTCATTCGGGCCGAAGACGGGCCCTTTCGCGAACTACACGATTAGCATCGATCACTACGTGGAGTTCTGGAATGAGTCGAACCGCGACGTCAATCTGAGCGACTTGGGCTCTAACCCTTTTTTACTGATCGCCAATCAGCCTGGGTGGGACGCCGGAGGAGCCACAGATATCCCTGACGGCGCCCCACGTGATCTCGTCATTCCGCTTGCGAACGCGAAACAGGCAAGTAGCGGCAGTGCGCTGACGAAATTCCCTGCCGGAAGCGTCACCGTCATTACGACGGACCCGACACTGCTTCCGGCCTTAACGCCAGATCCTGAGCGGGTGTATCAAGTGACTATTCCGCCGAATTTGCGGACGTACACGGGGCAGACACAAAGGAAAAACTCCAAGCAGCAACTGCGGCTGAACCTGAAGACACGCACTACGAGCAGCAGCGACTACGAGACGGAAATCGCGCTTGGCAATGACGCCGGTATCCTGGAGTCCGCGTGGGGCGCTGGAGCTATTACCGCCGCAATGTCGATAAACATCGATGATCCTGCTGAGAACCGTTTCGACGACACGAAGTGGCACTTTCAGGGTGCATCTTTAAAAGGAAATGTCGGCGCGGCGAAGCCATACGCGACAACGGGCGATCCGCGTACGAACGCAGAGCAACTTTCGTTCAATCTGAACGGGGCTGCGGCGAACAACGATAAAACACGGTACTACAGCAGCGGACTTAACAGCGCTAATATCCCGGGGAACAGTACGTTGACGGCACCCAATGCTGCCTTCGTCGCGCCCGGGACATGGGTTGACCCCTCGAGCAGCTCACAGACCGCGGCGGCTGCGCCGGAGGTAATTGGCAGCACGGCTCTGACTTCTATCGGCCAGCTGGGTGATCTTTTCGACCCGGTGCGTTCGATGGGCGATAGCAATGACATCGCCCTTAGTCGTAGCGGCGGGCGAACTCTCAAGATCGGCCAGACAGAACGGTTCGACGCCACGGCGAACCCCGGCGGGGTATGGGACGCTGACAGCAACTCGGCCAGCCGTGAATGGACTGCTTGGCGGCTCACGGACGTCTTCTCGACATCTGACGCGGTTCAGCTCGATGGCCGCATCAACGTCAACGGAATCAATCGCGACAATGGCGCTGGATTAAAAGCCGCGCTGTTTGGCTATGCGTTTCAAGCCACACCAGATTCCGATCCGCAAATTGCTTCAGCCGCCCTGACAGACGCGCAGGTACAATCATTGATCGATGAACTCAGGTTGCGCATGGCCAACGATCCTAGCGGGCCTTTCGCTGCCACCGCTGGACCGCTCTTTGAGCGCGGAGAAGTCTCAGAAATGCCGGTGTTCAACACGGGCACACAACTCACCGGAAAGGATATGGCGACCGTCTATGACCGCGGGCGCGAGGAGCTTTTCCGACGCCTGAGCGAGCTGATTACGACGCGAGGCAACGTCTTCACGGTGTATGCAGTAGGGCAGTCTCTTGCTGCTTATGCGCCTCCCGCTTCACCGACCGTCATCGCAACGTCACGACTGAAGGTGACGTTTCGCGTGGATCCCGTCTGGAACGCGGGCGTGCCGAGTGATCCTTTCGATCCGACGAAGACGGACCGCTTCCAGAAACCCGACCGATATGCGACCAAAATCCTATACGCTGGCGAGTAGTTTACTTGCGGTCCTGGTAGTGGGGGCAGCTCACGCGCAGCAGGCATCGCCACAGCCGAAAACGGCGTGGGTTCGCTTCTGGAACATGCTACCGAAAGGTTCACCGGCCTTGGAGCTGGCCCAGCCCGGCAGTTCACCTGGGGAAGGCACGCTCGCGAACGGCACTCCGGGGAATTACAGCTCTTACCTCGATGTGCCGCCGGTGAAACAGCGGGTAGCGATGTTCAAGCGGGGCGACCGCTCTACGCCGTTCGGCCTATTCGACTTGCCCTTCGAGCCAGATCGTTTTCTGACCGTACTTGTTCACGGCGATCCGCGTCGCCCGAAAGTCGAGCTCGTCGACGACACAACAATTGCTGCAGATGCACCGGGCGTTTTGCGCGTCTGGAACTTTTTCCCTGGCGCAACTGTCAACGTTTCGGCCTCTCAACAGTCTTCTGGATCCGTGCCGTACAATGGTTACGCAGTTATTAGCGGACTACCCCGATCGACAATATCAGCCAAGCTCGAGGGGAAGCTCCCGAACAACACTCCTGTTCAAGCTGAAGTAGAGCTCGGATTCGGCGCCAGCGCCCAACGTGCTACGCTCTTGATCCTTCCTGACTCTTACGGTCGCTTTCGGCCAAGAGTCGCGATCGATGGCGCGAACTTCTAATTCGGCGTAGGCTTCAGCATCAACGCTGCCCCTCGTTTGTCTGCTAGCTCGGTGGCGTTGCCGAAACCCCTTTGTCAAGCGGTGAGCTAACAAACGATCGCCGCCGCCGCCGGTAGCGCGTTTACTTCCACTAACCGCCTGCCGATGCGCGCCCCTCCGTAGTTACCATGGCGCTGGTGCTCACAAACTGCGCACGCAGCTATGCGCCGATCTATGGCAGCTTCGAGGGCTTCGGTGAGTTGATCGCGAAAGCAGACGTCATTGTTGTGGCGAGGATTGTGGAGAAGACGACGGAGGAAGACTTGGGCGGGGCCGCGAACTACCGCGTCTGGTGCGAACGAATCCTGAAAGGCACCCCCGAAGCCGAGAGGGTCACGGTTAACATCAGGAACCTCGATCTCTACACAGCAGCCGCGGCGGCGAGCGCCGTTCCGCTCGACGATCTCATGTCGTTCCGCATCGATGCACGCTACGTGCTCCTTCTGGTCCGGACGGACGAACACGAAGGAGCGACCTACACAAACGTGAACTGCGAGGGATCGTCCTTTGAAGTCTCCGGTGGTCGAAGCTGGAACAGCTCGAGGGCAGGTCGCTGCGCCTGCTGTTGCTCGAGCACCGCGATTTCCGACGCGCTCAGCTCAAGCACATCGAAGACCGCACGGAGAGTTTGCTGGACGGCCTGAACTGAAGCTCCCGTCGTCGCCAACGCGGCGTGGGCTCACCGCCGTTGTGCTGACGTTAACGCGATTGCCGCTGCCGACGCACAACGATGATGTTCCGCCGCCGCGCGACTACCGAAGACGTGGCTGCCCTCGCGCGGATTCATCGGCGAGCATTCTTCGCGGCGGTGCTGCACACGCGCCAGGCAGATAGATGCAACGCTGGCGGTGCTCCGTGCGTCGGCGTGCGCAACAGTAGCTCCTCACAGCGGCTGCGCTGCGAATCAGCTGTATGAACCGAACTTTCCCCAGCGTCGCGGCGATACTCATTACCGCGACCTTCGCTCCGGCAGCGGAACCGGCCGGCTCACAACCGGTCGTCTACTACGCAAGTGACCGCGCGGCCAATCAGCGCGAAGAAGCGCAGGCGCTATCCGCTTACCGCCGTAAGTATAAC
>DATHXZ010000071.1:0-4884 GCA_035459405.1 Chthoniobacterales bacterium | reverse complement strand
GGATCGGCGGCGACCTCGAAGAGAACCTGCCGGTTGTGACCAAGGACGCGCTCGCTGCGAAGCACGGCGAATACGACATCGTCCTGGCCAATCCGCCCTTCGGCAAAAAGAGCAGCGTCACCATCGTCAACGAAGCCGGCGAGACCTCAAAAGAATCGCTCATCATCAACCGCGACGACTTCTGGGCGAGCACGAGCAACAAACAGCTCAATTTCCTCCAGCACATCTTCACCATCCTGAAGCAGCACGGCCGCGCCGCGGTCGTGTTGCCCGACAACGTCCTCTTCGAAGGCGGCGCCGGCGAAACCATCCGCCGCGCCTTGCTCAAGCAAGCCGACGTCCACACCCTCCTGCGGCTGCCCACCGGCATCTTCTACGCACAAGGAGTGAAGGCGAACGTCCTCTTCTTGGACCGCAAACCCGCGCAGGAAGCGCCCTGGACCACCAAGCTCTGGATCTACGACCTGCGCACCAACCTGCATTTCACCCTCAAGGAAAACACCCTCAAGCGCAGCGACCTCGACGACTTCGTGAATTGTTATCTCGGAGGGACGAGCTTCCGCTCGTCCGGGGACACGCAGAAGCGCGTCCCTCCGGGGAACCGCCGCCACGACCGCACCGAGACGTGGAGCCAGGAGAACCCGCAAGGCCGATGGCGCGCGTACGACTACGAAGAGCTGACGAAGCGCGACAAGGTCAACCTCGACATCTTCTGGCTCAAAGACGAAAGCCTCGAAGACAGCGCCAACCTCCCCGACCCCGACGTTCTCGCAGCTGAAATCGTCGAAGACCTCGAAGCCGCCCTGACCCAATTCGCCGAAATCGCCGCCGATCTCAAGAGGAACGTATGACTGAGAATATCTGGATGATTCGTGCAGGGCAGGGTGGCTACTTGGCTGCTGAATTCGCTAGCAAAAATGTCGTGGCGATTGGCTGGGATGAGCTTGGAGATCTCACGGAGCTCCAGTCTCGCGAGAAAATTCACGAGCAATGCCGCGCCGCTTACCCGAAAGATAAACCAGGGAAAATCATCACCTCGGTCTCTGTGGTTCACAGGTTCCGGAACGTGATACGCGAGGGGGATGGTGTCGTTACCTACGATCCCGCGACCCGCGAGTATCTGGTCGGAGAAATCACGGGGGATTATCAGTTCGACCCGACCATCATCGCGGCTCACCCGAACATCCGCCGCGTTGAATGGCGCTCGCGTGTCTCTCGTGACGCGTTGCCGAGTGCGACGCGTAACATGCTTGGAAGCATTATCACCATTTTCGCGATCAGTCCCGAGGCATGGGAGGAGCTCCAGTCGAAAGGGCAGCACAAAAGTGAAACCCGCCGCGATAAAGAAGAGGAGAAGCCCGATTTTGCGGAGATCAAGCGCAGCCGTGAAGATGAAGCGCATGAATCGCTCAAAGACAAGCTGCTGGAACTCGATGAATACCAGATGCAGGAGCTACTCGCGTCGATCTTGCGTGCGATGGGGTTCAAGAGTCGCGTGTCGCCGCGCGGACCTGACCGCGGTGTCGACGTTTTCGCATCACCGGACGGTCTCGGCCTTCAAGAGCCGCGAATCAAAGCCGAGGTCAAGCACCGGGGCGGCGCGACCGGCGCGCAGGATTTGCGGAGCTTCATAGGCGGGCTGCGTCCCGGCGACAGGGCACTTTACCTCAGCACTGGCGGCTTCAGTAAAGATGCCAAATACGAAGCGGACCGGTCGAATATTCCGCTGACATTGATCGACTTGGATACTCTCGCGACGTTGGTAGAGCAGCACTACGAGGCATTCGACTCGGAAGGACGCGGACTGCTGCCTCTTACGAGAATCTACTGGCCAAGCGAGTAGTACCCGAGATGAGCAAACTCGAGACGCCGATGACACGCTGATATTGGCAGCAGGTCGGCGGCACTTTGCTGGAGGGGTTCTGCGCGGTGGGGTGATTTGTGGAGTGCAGCCGGGCTCGGGATAACCCCGAATGGCTGCGGGATATCTCGAAGCCGTGTCGGGGGCGTCACACCGTCGAGCGGCTCAAGACATGTTCCGGAATTCGGATTCCACCACTGCAATGCGATCATCAACCATGGGCAGCAGTCGAGCCGAACAGGGAGGCAACGGACCGTCGGCGATAGCGCCGGCGTCGATTTCTGCTGACGTGATCGCGCGTGTCGCTGCCCAGCTGGCCCACGACAAACGTGCACAACTCGACACGCTCAAAGCAGAACATCACCAGCTTAGCCGTCCAGACTTCCTCTGGCACTACCTGTTACAGAGCTTTGCAACGATGGGTCGCGCGACTGGTTGGAAAGGGCTGATCGGCACACCCACGAATTACCGCCGCCTGACGTATAACGCGCTCGCGAACCTTCCTAGCTCGGAGCGGCTGCAGCAGGTCGAGGAGACCTGCCGGGCCGCGAAGGTTAGGATGCCGTCTCGGAAAGCGAAGTTCATCGTGGCTTGCTTCGACTGCATCACAAAAATGGGCGGGCCGGAGGCGGCCAAGGACAAGCTTCTCTCCGCCGCCGGCGAGACGGGAAGATCGCGTTTCTCGATGCGTTCCCCGGCATCGGCGACAAGTACGCCCGCAATCTTCTGATGGATGTGTATCACGAGGATTTTCGGAAATCGATTGCGATCGACGCGCGGATTGAAATGCTCTCCCGCTCCTGGGGACTGACCTTCCGTTCGTACGAGGAGCACGAGCGGTTTTACCTCGACGTTGCACATCGCGCCGGCATCGAAGGATGGGAACTCGACCGCTTGATGTTCCATCACGCTGCAGAATTCCTCGCGAGGGTCAGCAAAGCTGCGGAAGCGGTTTAACAGATGAGGAATGGCTCTGGATCGATCTGAAATCGCCCGCGCTTGCACCACGGGCACGGTTCACCATCGAGCGCGCTCAACCGACGGATATCGGCTGATCCGCAGGCAGTGCATCGGTCGACGGGGTCACGCGAGTCGACGTTGAACTCGCTTCCACACGCCAGGCAAAGATGTGGAGAATCGTTGCCGATGCATCGGTCCCGGTCCGGATCCGGGTGATAGGCATAGTGTTTGCCGCCGCTCTCAACGATCCAGTAAGGATTGCCGTCATCCCAAGCTTCCACCGTTTTCGAACACGCGGTGCAGACAAAAAAACGGGCTTCCGCCATGGTAAATTGTTCAGGAGCATCGGAGATGGCGGCAACCGAATCAACAGGCGAGGCGCACCGCGAGCGGGACAACCATATGCAGGCAAGGAGTCGTAACGAAGAAGTCGTCGGGCAGAAAAAAGTCGGCGCGAAGAAATCCACCATCAGCAAGCGCATGCGGATCGAGCATCAGACCTCTCAACCCCGGACGGGCGTACCGCGCAGGCAGAACACACCAAACGTTCCAACACACAAACCGACGGCTGCGCTGAACTTGACCGCTTAAAGCGGTCGAGTGAGAGAGCTTCGCGCTGCGTTCGAGTCACTGCATCACCAAAACCCTGACAGCTGCACTGAACTTGACGGCTTAAAGCCGTCAACTTTGCCGGCGGACCAGAGAGACCACGCGCCCTGAGAGAGTTCGTGACAGCATCACGCAAATCGGTCGCCAATTCGAAAACGAACAGCAAAGAAATCGTCAGCGAAGAAGTCGTCGGGCACAAAGAGTCCTCATCCGGCGCGGAGAAATCCACCACCAGCAAGCGGACGCTGATCGAGCCGCCCAGTGCGATAAGCGCAACGTCCGGCCCAATGCCAAAGGCCAGTTCAACGATGGGGGCGATGCCGCTCCCTTGCCACCGATCGCCGTGCCACAAATGTCCCCACGTCCCGACGCCGCTCCACCGCAGTTCAACGATAACACCCGGAACAGGCGACGGTCGATCTCACCTTGTTTGCCGATGTCCTGAAACGGCATCATCTTGCGGAGAGATGGAGGCAGCGGCCGGAGTAACGGCGGAGGTCCTCAAGATATTCGCAGCCAAGGCTGAACGCCGGCAGCGGCTCGCGGGTCTTTCATTTTCCGAGAAGGTGCAGGCGGTGATTCAGCTTCAGGAACTGGCCGCCCATTCTTCGGTCACGCGGCAAATGCGTTCGAGCATGGTCTGGTGGTCGCAACGGCGTGTGAAGTTGTCGTCCGCGACCTATGTTCGAGTAGCCTATTACTTCGCTCTCGGTTCGCGATACTTCGCTGTCGGAGAGCAATACTGCGCTCTGGGATCGCGATACTTCGCTTCGGGTGAGAAGAAGTACGCTTGAGGCGCGCGATACTTCGATAGAGGTGAGCGATCCTTTGCTTCAGGTGCCTTCACCGGAGCTCCAGGCGCAAAGACCCATGCCTCGGGTGCGCGCGCAGTGGTTCAGGTGTGCGGACGCTTGGTTCAGGTGTGCGCGCCGGTAGTCGGAGCGCACGACGGCAGAAGAAAGGGTGATTCTCACCGCAGAGGCCGCAGAGGACGCGGCGTCGCCGCAGGCTCATATGTTTCGCGACGCTTCGCTTCGCTAGCCCCGCTTTCGCCGCCGACATGCGACGAACGCAGCAAGCTGAGTCACTACCGTTCCGACGGGAAACGTGACGATCATGGCGAACGCTCCGATGAACGGATCACCGTAGCCGTAGGTCCAAGCCGCCTGCACGCCGGCGGCTTCACGCGTTCCCGGTGGAATGATGAAGCTAACGAGCATCGCGACAGCCCAAACAGCGCCTAGCGGGACGGAGATCAGCAGCGCCCAGGCAGCGCTGCGATTGTGGCGCCCGAGTCTGCTGCCGACCGTCCAGCCGCCGAGCAGAGAGAGGAGAAAGCCCGCGCCTGCCGCGGCGCCGACGAAAACGTAGCGATAAGAGTACGGCGGCGGTGATTGTACGGTCAGCGCCAGCGTCTCGGCCGGCAGGTGGTCCCACGAGCCGGAAAGTTCGTC
>DATHXZ010000070.1:0-5657 GCA_035459405.1 Chthoniobacterales bacterium | reverse complement strand
CATCGCGTTCGCTTGGCGCCGCTGAGTCGCGCTGCGATGTAGAGAATCGCGCCGGCGAGCAGGAAGCGTGTCCCGGCCATGATCAGCGGCGGGATCGATCGGATCGCGAAGAGGATCGCGAGGTAGGTAGATCCCCAGACGATGTATATCGACGCGAAGTGCGAGAAGACTGCGGCTCGCGATGGCTGCGGCATCGCCAACGAGCGCACGTCGACGACCGAACTTCAACCCGCGCGGTCGCTCAGCGGCGTCGGCCGAAAAGCATCCTGTAGATGAGCAACAGGATCATCGCGCCGACGACCGAGAAGATGAATCCGGCCGGCTCACCCGCCGCATACCAACCCATCTGCTGGCCAAGGAAGCTGGCCAGAAAGGATCCCGCGATGCCCAGCAGAATCGTGATGATACAGCCGCCAGGATCGCGGCCGGGCATGAGGAACTTGGCGACTGCGCCGATGACGAGACCGATAAGAAGTGTGTAGAGCAGGCCCATAGATTGGCTGGCGGTTCGTTGTTCGAGAGCTAAATCGCGGCGTGCCGGAGGCGTGGCCGTTTCCCGCTACAGCTGAATCAGCTGCGCCGAGCGGATGTCCTCGCTCGTCTCGATTTTCCGCAGCAGCGCGTCGTCGAGCATCGTGTCGAGGTTCAACACCGTCAGCGCGGTGCCGCCAGCCTCGTTTCGGCTAAGTGACATCGTCGCGATGTTTACGCCGTGATCGCCGAGCAATGTGCCGATCCGGCCGACGATGCCGGGCCGATCGGTATTCTCGAGCACGAGCACGACACCGTGCGGCCGTGCTTCCACGGGCCGGCTGTTGATATCGACGATGCGCGGCGTGGCGCCAAAGAACGCGCCGGCGACCGACACGGTTTTGCCCTCCGCCACAACCGACAGCTCCAGCAGGTCCGTGTAATCGCCCGCGGCACTGAGTCGCGTCTCGGTCACCTTTAAACCGTGACTCTCCGCGAATGCAGGGGCGTTCACATCGTTCACGTCGTTGCCTGCCGCCGCCTGCAGGAAACCTTTCAGCACCGACCGCGTGATCGCCGTCGTGTCGACTTCGTTCACCTTGCCGCTGTAGTTGATGTTCAGTCGCTCGGCGCGTTTGGGCGCGAGTTGCGAAAGGAAACGCCCGAGCTTCTCGCCGAAGCGCAAATGCGGACCGATGATCGCGAGCGTCTTCGCGTCCAGGTTCGGCATGTTGACCGCGTTGCGGATTGTGCCCTCGAGCAACGCGGCGCGAATCGACTGCGCGATCTCGATGCCGACGCTCTCTTGGGCTTCCGCAGTCGATGCGCCGAGATGCGGCGTGACGACCAGATTCGGCGCATCACGCAACGCTGAGTCGGCGGGCAGCGGCTCGGTTTCGAAGACATCGAGCGCCGCCGCTGCAACATGGCCGCTTCGCAGTGCCTCAGCCAAAGCGGCCTCGGCGATCAGACCGCCGCGCGCGCAGTTGATGATGCGCACGCCAGATTTCGTCTGCGCCAAACGCGCGGCGTTCAGCAGGTGGTGGGTCTCCGGCGTGAGCGGCGTGTGCAGGGTGATGAAATCGGCGTTCGGCAGCAGGTCCGCGAGATCGTCGACTAACTCGACCTGCAAGGAACGCGCGCGCGTGACGGCGAGATAAGGATCAAACGCCAGCACGCGCATCCCGAAGGCGATCGCGCGGTGACTGATTTCGCTGCCGATCCGACCCATGCCGATGATGCCGAGCGTCTTGTTGTAAAGCTCGACGCCTTGCAGCGCCTTCCGACTCCATTTTCCGCTCCGCACCATCGCATCCGCCTGCGGCAGCTTGCGCGCGGCGCAGAGCAGCAGCGAAAACGCGTGCTCCGCTGTCGAGACTGTGTTGCCGCCCGGCGCGTTCATCACGATGACGCCGCGGCGTGTCGCGGCCTCGACATCGACGTTATCGACGCCCACACCGGCGCGCCCGATGACGCGCAGCTTCGGCGCGGCATTTAGGAGGTCGCGCGTCACCTTTGTTTCGCTGCGAACGACGATCGCGCTGAAGTCCGGCATCGCAGCGATCAAGTCGGCCTGCGGCAATCCCGTCTGGACCGTCACCTCGAGCTTGTCGCCCTGTCTTAGCTCCTCGACGCCGCGCGACGAGATCGGATCCGCAATCAATACCTTCGGCCGGCTCATTTGCGTGAGACCGGAACTCAGATCAGCCACGTTGCCAAGCCGAGAAATACATCGAGGCTCGCGACGTCGGTAATCGCGATGTCTCTGATCGTCGTTAGGATGGTGCTGGAGGAGGCGGCGGGATCCGTGCCGAACTTTCCCAGCACGAGCGGAACGACAACCGCACCGAACACGCCACTGATCAGACAACTGCCGACCATTGCGATGAAGACGACGAACGAGAGACGCAGCGCGCCCGACATGTTTTGCATGACCGCGAGAGATACATCGCGATCGCCGCGGTGACGCCGGTGGCGATGCCGTTGAGCAATCCGAGGAACGTCTCCTTGAACACGAGCCGGCCTTCCTTACCTCGACGTAACTCGCCCAGTGTCATTCCGCGCGGCGCAACGGCGAGCGCCTGGGACGCCGGTGTTCGACGAGTGGCTGATCATCACCGGCAGGAACACGGCGAGCGCGACGACGCGGTCGATAGTGTCCTGGAAGAAGCTGACGCGGCGACCGTTCAACCGCCGCCGGCACAAGCGCCTTGATCTCCGCGCCGCATGTTCGGGTCGGGGGCAGCTGTCAAGGGTCGAGCAGTGCCGGCATCGGCGTACAGATCGCCCGAGGCGGCCCCGGCTTGGCAAGGCTGCCGGCCTAACCGTAGATGACCAGGCGAATGTCTTCGGGCAGCTGCGCGGCAACGTTGGTGACGACGCTGCCGCGGAGAAGGTGTGTGAGAGCGGTCCGTTGCGATGCGCCGATCATCAGGTAATCGACCCCCATTGTGGCTGACAGATCGAGGATGGTTCCGGCCGCGTTTTCGCTCACCGCATATACGGGCAAAACGCAGATCCCGCGCTTTTCTCCTTCCTTCAGCATTAGCGTCATGATGGCGTTCGCTTCCGGATCGTCCTGCCAGCGCGCGCGTCCGAGAGTCGCAGGCGCTGCCGCGAAATAGACCGCGATCTCTTTCACGTAGAGCACGCAAAGCACCGCCTTGCGCAGCTGCGCCTCATCGAGCGCATAGCTCAACACTGGCGTGATGCCGCGCGCCGAGACCATGATTTTCTGGCCTTCCTCGAGCCGCGGCTGCATCGCGGCTGGCAGATCGGGCGTCACCATTTCGGCGACGCCGCGGCTGACGGTCATCGTTTTCAACCCGGCAAGCTTGTGCGAGTAGGCGCGCAACCCGTACCCGACTGCCAGCACGCAGACGGCAAAGAAGAGGGCGTCGGGCTTCGTTCGAGCGATCGTCGATTCGACCGCGAAGAGGACCACAAACGTGACGCCGATGATCGCGCGCTGATAGAACCGCAGCTCGAGGTGCTTGTTGAATGTGCACGCACCGAGATTCACAGCAATGGCACCGACAACGCCGATCGCGTAAAGTCCGGCGAGTGCTTCGAACTCCTTGGTCACGGCGAGCACGAGGATGGGGATGCCGATCGCGACGAGCAGCGGAATCCACGGCACGCCGTGCTTGTTTAGACGCGCGAGCTGCCGCGGCATCTCGCCATCCTGTGCCATCATGTAGATGACGCCGATCAGCGCGACGACGGCAGTGTTGACGGCACTGAAGAGCAGGAACCCGAAGACGATGCCGACAACAATGCCGAGCACGGAGCCGACGCCGGGCGCGAGCGTGACGTTGCCGTAGTACTCCGCGAGGAAACGCAGCATGTCTTCTTTATGCGCCGTGAGATCGGGCGTGAAGTTCTTCGGCACGGACAGCATGGCCCAGCCGAGCAACGCGGTGCCGAGGACCACTTCGATCGCCACCGGCACGATCGACTTGGTCGCCGTGCGCGTGACTTTCGGCTTCTCCGGCGTCGAATTTGGATCTGCCTTCATCACGCCCGTGATGTTGGCGACCGCTTCCACGCCGCTGAGGGCCAGGATGACTCCAACAAACGCAACCCAGGTGTGCCCGAGATCATCGTGCCGCGGTTCCAGATAAGCAGTCGTGAGGTGCGGCGCGCTGAGCAGGACGATCATCACGACGACAATCACCGCTGGGATTGCGAGCCAGATGGAGGCGCTGCCACTGTGGCGCGGGCCAAAGTAATTCATCGCTCCCACGACCAGAATGAGCGCCATCGTAGCGACTGGTGCGTGTTGAGTCGGCACGCCGAAATAGCTGACGGCCGCCCAGCCGCTCAAAGCCGCCGTGACGACGAAATTTGCGACCAGCAACAACGCGCCGGTTGAGGCAAGGAAGCGGCTCTGCCTTCTTGCCGCCGAGTAGACACCGCCCCCATCGGGAAAGTGCGTGCAGACAATGATGTAGCAGTAGCCAACGATCGCGGTCAGGACGCAGACCGCGAGGATGATCGGGAATGACGCGAAGCCGGCCGCGACGAACGCGAGGCCAATAACGTAGGCCTTGCTCGTGCCCCAGTCGCCATAGAGTAACGCGGCCGCGCGCTTCCAATCGACGTTGCGGGGGCGATGGACGCCGGGAGCGCCTTCGACGGGGAGTTCAGCCATGGAGAGCGCGCTGTTTTTCAATGCGCCGCTGGAGGACGGCAAGCATTTTCGGCGCGAGCGACGCGCCGATGAGTCAGTCAGGCACGTGTCGTATCGCCGGGCGGCTTCGAACCGGAATCCGCTGATCCTTCTGTCGGCACAAGGTGCACCACGCACTCAATCTCCGCTGTTTGCGGAAACATGTCCAAGGGAGTCACGGATAATATCGTGAACCGCGTCTGCAGCTCGCCGAGGTCGCGCGCAAGGGTGGCGGGATTGCACGAGACATAAACGACGGCGCTCGGCAGATGTCGGCTAAGCGAATTGCGGACGCTTGCGCTGAGGCCGGTGGCTGGAGGGTCAACGACGACGCATGTCACAGCTGCGTCCGAGCCGTGCAGCTGCCGGTCGAACTCGGAATCCACATCGCCGGCGATGTAGGTTTCGTTAGGCGCGGCATTCTCCCGCGCCGCCGCAACGGCATATCGATCCCACTCGATGCCGACCACGCGCGTGAAGCGTGAGGCGAGCCGCCGACAGAAAAAGCCAGCACCGCAATAGCCGTCGATCAACAACTGGCCGTCTCGCAGCAAGCTCTCGACAAGCTGCGCCATCGCCTCCGCGACCGCGTCGTTCGTCTGCTCGAACACACGCGGGCCGGCGTGCGCGCGCAGCGTGTAGTGCCCATCGCGCGGGTTGCGTGTGCGAAGGTCCGCAAGCTGTGCATTCACCTCCGGTGCGGCGATGGGGCAGCGCTCCACGTCGATGAGGCGGTGAGCATCGCGCCGATAGTAGCCGATTACGCCACCGTCAGCATGGACCGTGACACGGTTGCGATACTGGTAACTGGCGGGCGAGGGGATGATGGGCCGCATCGGCGGCTCTGCAATGCGGCCGATGCGACGCAAAGCTTGCTCGACCTGGCGCTGCTTGACGACGAGCTGATGCTCATAGCTCATGTGCTGATAACTGCAGCCGCCGCACCGGCTGAAGTACGGGCACTGCGGAGTCGCCCGATGCTGAGATGGTTCGAGCAGCGCTGCGAGTTCGGCTC
>DATHXZ010000069.1:0-12153 GCA_035459405.1 Chthoniobacterales bacterium | reverse complement strand
GCGCAGGAAGGGTGCCGCTGGTGCGTAGCGCTCCGGGATGACGTCGACGCGGCGTGGCGGCTCGGGATGGTGCGGCACGAGCGAAGAGTGGTCGCGCAGCTCGCGGTTTTCCTGCATCACGCGCAGATGATCGAAGGCACGGGTAACGAGCGCCTGAAATCGGCGGCGATCAAGTTGTAGATCCTCGGCGGCGTAGATGCCGGACTGCTCAGCTTCGCGCAGCGGCTCGGAACGCGTGGTGCCTAAGGCGATAATCAGAACTTCCGGCCAGTCGGTGTGGATTTGGTCGAGGAGGTCGCGCGCATCTTTGCCGCGGAGATCCATCAACAGCACTGCGGGATTCGTCTGCTGGAGGACGGCATCGAGACGATCGGCCTCGGTGACATGACGTACCTGCGCGAGCATGCGCAGGAACGCCTTTACCCGCCGGGAGAGATCGACGTCCTGCGTGTATAAGATGCAGACCGGCGTCGTCATTATGCCGCCACCACGTCCGTGTCGCTGAACCGCACGAGCGGCAGCGAGATGAAGAATGCCGTGCCGCGCGCGAGCTCGCTCTCGACCTCGATTTGCCCGCCGTGCTCCTGGATGATGCCGTGCACGACCGACAACCCAAGGCCGGTGCCGTAATCTTTGGTCGTGAAGAATGGATCGAAGACGTGCCCGACGTGCTCTTCGGCGATGCCTTCACCATTGTCGCGGACCGTGATGACGAGCGCTTCGTGCGTGTCGTCACCGTTCATCGTGCCGATGTTGCCGACCCAGTTGTCGATGGTCCGGATCTCGGTCGCGACGGAGAGCTCGCCACCATGCTGCATCGCATCCATGGCGTTGAGGAAGAAGTTGAGGAAGACCTGCTCGAGCTGGTCGGCGTCCGCGCGGATAGTGTCGACTTCCGCATCCCACGAGCGCGTGAGCTTGATCTCCTTCTGGTAGAGCCTGTGGCCGACCAGCATGAGCGATTTCTCGAGCACCTCGTGCACGTGCATCGGCTTGAGCAGCGGCTTGGCGGGGCGGGCGAAGCGCAGCAGCTGATTCACGAGCGAGTCGATCCGGTCGATCTCGTGGCCGATGAGGTTGGAGAAGGTCTCGCGGAAATCCGAATCGTGATACCGCTCCGGCAGGAGCTGGGTGAAGGTTTTGATCGAGACCAGCGGGTTCTTGATCTCGTGTGCCATGCCCGCTGAAAGCGTGCCGAGGCTTGCCAGTCGGTCGCTGCGGCGAATTTGTTCCTCGAGTCGCTTCACCGCCGTGACGTCGGTGAGCACCACGAGCGCGCCAAGCCGGTTGCCGTCTTCCCCGTGGAAAACCGAGCTGCTGACGCGTGCGATGATCTCGCGTTCACCTGCCGCCAATTGCACTTCCGCATTCTCCTGGCGCTCTCCGGTCGCGAGCGTCACGCGCAGTGTGTCGCGGAGGTCGGTCGGCAAGCGATCAATCGGCTGCTCGAGCACGCTTGCTGCGGCGAGGCCGGTGATTTGCTCGGCTTCGCGGTTGAACACAGTCACGCGGCCATCGCCACTCGCGGCGATCACGCCGGTGGTCAGGTTTTCCAGCAGCGTCTCATTGTAGATCTTCGCATTCTGAACCTCGGTGAAGAGTTCGGCGTTCTCGATTGCGACAGCGAGCTGCCCGCAGAGCACCTGCAGAGCATTTTGTTCGTCGCTTCCGTAGATGCGGCCGGAGAGCCGAGGGCCGAGAAGCATCACGCCGGCGAGGTGGTCGCGCGAAAAGATGCCGATCGCGATTGCGATATTGTCTGCATCCATTCGCCTGACGACTTCCTGCAGTTGCGGAGTGAGCCGGATGCGGTGCAGCTCATCTGCTGCGAGTGGCTCCTGACCGGTTCGCACGCTTTCGATGATCACGTCTGTATGTGCGAGCACGACTGGCCCGCAGGCGGCGGTCGCCTCAAACGGGTAACGTTGCGTGAAGCCGTCGCGGGTGGGGAGCAGGATGCAGACGCGTTCCGTGTCGACCGCTTCCACGACGGTCTTCGCAAAACGCTCGAGCAATTCTGGCAACGTCGTGACCGACCTCAGGATCGCGGCCGCTTTGCTGACGGTGGCGCGAAAGTCCAGTCGGCGTGTTCCGAGAAACAGTCGATCGGCGAGCTTCTGCGAAACGCCTTTCGCCGGCGCCATCGCGAACGCGATCACCACGGCGGCAGAAACGTGTGCCACCGCTTGGGCGAATTCCGGCAACACCGGTCGGAAGGCGAGGATGATGAGCCACCAGACTCCGGCATACACTGCCAACACGTAGGCGGTGAGAACGGAGTACCCGATGGTGCGGCGCAGTAGTACGCCGACCTCCATGATCCTGCGCGTCGCGATCCCGTAGGCGATCACGAGCGTGAAAAGCACGGTCCGAAACGGCGCAAACCATGCCAGCACTCCCCGTCCGAGGTTGGCGCCAACGAGGTACCCGAGCAGCACCAGTCCGAACGCGATCGCTACACCGGCGAGGATGAACGACAACTCTGCATGCTCGCCGCCGCTCGTGTTCTTGATGTCCCGACCGTAGAGAAACACCACCGTCACTGTGGCGATCGTGAAATAGGCCGAGTAGAGCATGGCGCCAGGGCCATACATCGGGCGCGGCAGGGCGCTCGAATCAGTGGCAAGGGTGACGCCGCGAAGAAAAACATCGGTCTGACACAACACGAAAACCAACAGGAGCGCGGCCAACCATGGCCATGATCGGCGGACGAGGTCGCGCCATGTGTCCTCCCGGTGGCGAATCGAGAGACGAAGAAGATTGAAAACCGTCAGGATGGCCACGCCCGCGACGGACGCCTGACGGATTGCCAGTTCAGCGACGCCCGCGCTCGTCGCTCCGAACGCGACGTAAAGGCTTCCCAGCCACACACCGATCGTGAGTGACAAAAGAAGGAAGCATTGATTCGACCGGCGTCGTGGATTCGCTTGAAATACCGCCCCGCCCAACCCGAGTTGAACCAGCAACGCGATGAGAGTTGGGGCGGTGATGCTGTTCATCACGCCGCGATGCGGTGGAGAATGAGGGTGCTGGCGCTTCCGCCGATGCCTCGGACGTTCACGAGTGCGGTCCCGATCCGCGCCTTACGCGCGCGATTCGGCACGACGTCGAGGTCGCAATCCGGATCCTGAACGTTGTAGTTCGCGGTCGGCGGAAGGATTTGATCGCGAATCGCGAGGGCGGACGCGATGACCTGGAAAGGCCCGCCGGCACCCAGAGCGTTGCCGGTGACTCCCTTGATCGAGCTGACTGGAAGTGTGTAGGCGCGGTGCCCGAACACACGCTTAATGATCCGCACCTCCGCTGCATCCAGTACCGGATGCCCGGGGCCATAGGCTGAGATGTAGTCGATGTCTTCCGTGCTCGATCCGGAATTAGCCAGAGCCGTGCGCATCGAGTGCTCCAGCCCAGAAGCCGGCGCAGCTGGGTCCATGTCGCGCTGTTTTCCGTAGCCGCCGATCTCCAGATAACAGCGGGCGCCGCGGGCCTCCGCTCGTTCGGCATTCTCCAAAACCAACACGCCGGCGCCCTCGGAAATCACACCCGAGTCCCGGGTGAGGTCGAACGGTCGGCTTGCCGTCTCCGGCTCGTTGTTGCGGGTCGAGCTGAGGCCGCTCGCAATGAAGCTCGCCATCGTCAGCGGCGTAATCGGCGCATCTGCTCCGCCCGCGATCGCGATATCTGCCTCGCCGGAGCGGATGATTGCCGCCGCGTCCGCGATCGCATCCAGACCGGACGGGCAGGCGGATGAGACTGTGCTGGCGTTGGCGCAAGCGCCCAATCGATCCGCGATGAAGTTAGCAGCGGCCTGCGGGATAGACGCAGCGGCGGAGGTGGTTGGTGCCCGGTTCGGCGTGTCCTGCTGGACAGCCCGGTAGACGCTCTCAATGACGTCGATTGCGCTCGTGCTCACACCGATCACGACGGGCGTCGGACTTGGAAGCTCGAGGTTGCTCAGGTCCATGCCTGCGTCTTTCAGCGCCATCATAGTCGCGGCGTACGCTAACTGCGTGTGGCGTGCCAAACGCTTGGGTTTCAGCTCTGGGTCGATATAATCGGTCGCTTCGAACCCTTTTACCTCCCCGGCGATCCGGCTTTTGTAGCCCGTTGGGTCGAAGAGCGTGATCGGGCCGATGCCACTTCGCGCTCCGAGCAACGAATCCCAGAACGCCTTCAAACCGGTGCCATTTGGGGCGAGCACGCCCATACCGGTGACGACAACGCGATTTCTTCTAGCCATGTGGTGAAAACGAGGGGGAAAGGGCGACCCGCGGCACATTCTAGTGACTACAGCGAGTGTAGTCATTATCTTTCTCGCAGTCCGCCCGCTGCTGCTATTCAGCAAAGTTTGGACTTATCCACAAGTTCCATCTTGTGTTACGCGCTCGTTTGTAGAGTCTGGAACGAACTAAGAAGAACCCTTGTACCGCCGAGAGTGTCCCGCCGCCCTTCCCCCATTGTTGTTCGGAACGGCACGTTATTAGCTACAAACGTCGTCGCCCCAGTGACATGACGATCAGCCCCGACATCCCACAGGTGCTCGTCATCGATGACGAGATGGGCCCGCGCGAGAGCCTGCGCATGCTCCTGAAGCCGAACTATCAGGTCCATACTGCGGAGTCCGTGGAGGCAGGGATTAAGATCCTTCGCGAGAAGCACCCGGACGCGGTCATCAGCGACATCCGCATGCCAGGGACCAACGGCATCGACGGATTGCGGAAGATCCGGGAGATCGATCCGCACGTCTCGGTCATCATGCTGACCGGCTTCGGTGCGCTGGAAACCGCGCAGGAAGCGCTGCGTCTCGGCGCGAACGATTACATCAGCAAACCTTTCGACGCCCGCGAGATGCGGGACGTCATCAGCCGCAACGTCGAGCGAACGCGCGTCCAGCGAACCGGTGAGCATGCCGCCGGTGAGATCAGGGAGCTCAACAACCGCCTCCTGAAAGAACTCGCACAGAAAGAAAGGCTGGCGTCGTTAGGCCAGGCCTCGGCCGAGTTCGTGCATGATCTCGGGAATCCGCTCACGATCGTGTGGGGGTACGTGCAGCTACTCGCGAAGAAACTCGAGCAGCAGGAAAAGGCGAACGGCGCCGAAAACCCCACTTCCGCCAAGGAGCTGAACATCATCGAGCAGAACGTCCGGCTCTGCCGCGAGCTGCTGACGATGTGGCAAAGCTACGGCAGCGTCGAAGCTGCGCCGCACAAGCCGATTTCCGTCTCCGCCATCGTGCGGGAAGTGGTAAAGGGCGTCGGCTCGATCGCCACCAGCAATGGCGTGGAACTGAGGGCGGAGATCGCGGAAGATCCATGCACGTTGCTCGGCGATTCCGTGCAGGTAACGCGGGCGATCCAGAATGTGATCGTCAATGCGGTGCAGGCGTCGGCTGAGAAGAAGGGGAAAGTGACCGTCAGTTGCACGCGCGGCGATTTTTACATCGACGTGCGTGTGGAGGACACCGGCACCGGCATGACCGCGGCGCAAATTCCGAAAATCTTCGAGCCGTACTTCACGACCAAGCAGCACAAGAGCGGCACGGGCCTCGGCCTCTACATCACCAAAAAGGTGGTTGAGGACCACAACGGCTCGATCAAGGTCGATAGCACACCCGACGTGGGCACCACCTTCACGATCCGTTTGCCGCTGGCTAACAATTAGCCGCGCGATGTCTCGCGGCGTTGCTGAAGGGGCCGGGCACCATTGGCGCCGCATCTCGCCGGGACTTTAACTTGTCACCTCGTATAGCTTTGGCTTTGCTGTCGCAGTGTCGAGCTATGAGGTCGCTCCGCTATTCCTGATCCGCGCCGCGGGCGTCCCGTTTGATCATCTCGAGCGGCTCGGAACGCCCGAGACGGCGGCGCTTGCGCGTCACTTGCTCGCGCAGCGAGAGGCTCTCGCGATCGCGAAGGCCGATGCGGAGCGTCTGATCGGTTCACGGGAGAGCGGCCTGTCCGGCGAGGCGTCGCGCGCCTACCGCGCCAGTCTGAAGTCGCTCGCGCCGATCGCCTTTCCGCCGCCGCATCCGCGCGAGATGCAGCTCTTCGCAGACAATGCCGCGGCGCTTTGCGGTACGGAAACGAAACTGGAGACGACGTTGCAGCGCGAGCTGGATGCGTCCAGGCGTGGTTTGCTGGAGACGAGCGCTGCTGTCCTGCCGGGTTATCTCGTTTTCGGCGCCGGCAGCTTCGGTGAACGCGTCAACGAACTGCTCGAGACGAGCGGAACGAATGGCCCTTTGCCGGCGCGCAATGCGCGGGCGCGGGAGCGCGAGCGCCACCTTCTGCTCTATCTCCAGCGCGTCTGCGCAAAGAACGACACGTTCAGCGAGTTCGGTCCGTCTGCCTGGGGCACGATCCGAGCGGACGCGGCCAGCGTGGTGTCGTTGCGCGCGGAGCCGGGGATCAAGCGTCGCCAAGCGTTCCTCGAACGCTGGGCGGCGCATGCTCTCGCCGCCGCCATTAACGCCGACGCGAGCGCACGACCGCAACTCTCGCCGCGCATCAATCCGAACGGCAGAATCGAGGGCAATGAGTTCGTTGCGAGTGACAGCGGCGCGCGCATTCAGCTTTCGGAGGAAGCACTGGAGGTCGTCCGGCGCTGCAACGGCGAGACATCCGCGAGCTCGTTAGGCGCGGCCGATGGTCTGCTGGAGGAGCTTGCCGGAGCCGGCGTCATCCGGTGGCAGGCGGAAGTGCCTGCGCTTCAATCCCGCGCGTTCGATGTGATCGTGCAAGACATCGAACGCTGGGCAGAATCGGCCACACGCACGCAGTGGATTGATCGCGCCCAGTCGATCGCTTCTTTGCCCGACAGATTTGCGCAATCAGCCGACGCCGCTTCGCGCACAGCGTTGATGGCGGAGGCTCGTGCGCAGCTCGACGCGCTCGGTGCCCGCCAGGCCGTCCAGCGATCTCTCTATGCGGCGGCAAATCCGATTGCCGAAGAATGCTTCCGCGCTTGCGAGTTCAGCGTTAGCAACGCGATCACGGAGGAGCTGACCGGCGACATCGAGCCATGGCTAAACCTGTGGCGCGACACATACGCTTTCGTCGCCAGCCGCGTCGCCGAAGGGCTCCGCGGTTTGCTGCAGACGGCCCCGGTCGAAAACGGCAGCGTCTCACTGCCGGCTTTCCTCCAACACTGCGCCGCAAATCGGCTGCCGCTGACCGGACACGGCATCGTGGCGATGGCGGTGATCGCGTTTCAGGAGGTGAAAGCCGCCTTTCGCACGATGCTCGCCGACCGCGCCGAAGCGCCTGAATGGCAGCTCAGAGCTGAGGATTGCGCATTCGTCCGCCGCAACTTCGAGTTCCCGAGCTTCGACGAGTACACCTATCCATCTGCCGATCTGCAGATTTCGGCTGCATCGATCGACGCGGTGGAACGCGGTGATTACCGCTGGGTTGTGAGTGAGCTGCACCCGCCGGTGGCGATGATGCATCACGCCCTCTACTGGAGCTGCCCTGATCCGGCCGAGCTGTCGAAAGCTCTCGCGAGCACCACGTTCGGCCGCCCGGGTGTGCACTACGGCTTCTTTGCCGCCGATTTCACGGCGCACACCGCAGTGCGACTGATGGATGTACTCCCGGATCTGACAACATTTGTTGCGCCCGAACGAGCGAACCCGAAGTGGCGCCGCGTGAACCCGGCCGACGCAGAGGTTTACGTTGTCGATGAGACTGGCGATGTCTGCATTCGCCGCCGCGACTCGCACGAGCATCTCGGATCGTTCGCCCGCGCCTGGGTCATACCGTTGGGCTTCCACCCATTTCAATTTGGGCGCGCAGGCCACATGCCGCGGTTGTGCTGTGGCAAAGCGGTTGTGCAACGCCGCACGTGGACTGTCGCGATCGACGAGCTCACGCCCGGCAATTACACCGGAGTCTCGCGCGACCTCGTGCTCGCGATCGAAAAGCTGCGCGCGGCAAAAGAGTGGCCGCGCTACGTTTACATTCGGCCGACAGAGCAGGCACTGCGCCGCAGCGGCGCCGAGAATCGCGACAAAGACACCAAGCCGGTCTACATCGATCTCGAAAGCTACCTTTCGCTCGAGATCTTCCACCGGTGGTTGAGCAAGGCCGGCGAGCTCGAAGTCACGGAGATGCTGCCCGATCCCGATCACCTGATGTGGCGCGAAGCCGATGGACGCCGCACCTTCGAGATGCGAACGCAGATCGTGCCGCGTGCATGAAGATCGTCGCGATCGCGAATCAGAAGGGCGGGGTGGGGAAGACGACAACCGCCGTGAATCTCGGCTGCGCGCTGGCGGACCGACGGCAGCGCATCCTCCTCGTCGACCTCGATCCGCAAGCCAACGCCACCAGCTCGTTCGGCCTGCAGGAACTCGAAGGCGAGAGCCTCTATGAGCCGCTGCTCGGCGCCGCCTCGGTCGTGGAGAAGGTGCTGCCGACGCGAATTGAAGGATTGTTTATCATTCCCGCCGATCTCGACCTCGCGGGCGCGGAAATCGAGATTGCCCGCCAGCCTGATCACCTCACCCGGCTCGCTCAGACTCTCGAGCCGTTTCGCACCGATGAGACATTCGACTTCATCCTCCTCGATTGTCCACCCTCGTTAGGCATCCTGATGACAAATGCGCTCGCCGCCGCGGACGAGTTGCTCACGCCCATTCAGTGCGAATTTTTCGCGCTCGAAGGCCTGGTGAAAATCGTGCGCGTCGTGCAGCAGGTGCGCGACTCGGGCGCAAACGATCGCGTGGAAGTCGGCGGCATCGTGATGACGATGTTCGACAGCCGGACGAAGCTGAGCGGCCAGGTGGTCGCCGAGGTGCGTCAGCACTTTCCGGAGCGTCTCTACGAGACAGTGATTCCGCGCAGCGTCCGCCTCAGCGAGGCGCCGAGCTTCTCACAATCGGTCCTCGAGTACGATCCGTCCGGTGTGGGCGCGCGAGCTTATCGCGCCCTCGCCGACGAGTTCCTTCGCCGGCACGTGTAGCGGTGCTTGTGTCAAGCACCGGCGGCATCGGTTGCCACTGCCCAGGCGCTTGACACAGCGCCTCTATAACGAAAACGCCCCGCGTGACCCGCGGGGCGCCTTCGTAAACTATTCTGGCGAGCCGGCTAGTCGCGATTGATTTCGTAGACCTCGACGAGCGCAACACCGGTGCCGCTGTCAGCGCCAGTAATCACGGCCGTGTAAGCGCCCGGCTCGAGCCGGATCAACAACGCGGACTCACGCGCATCCTGCGGTGGAATGCTTGTTCGCGTGATGTCCTGCGCATTGCGGTTGCTCTGCCAGTCATCGTTTTCCGCGACCGCGACCGACGTGCCGTCCTTGTTCTGCAAAAACAACTGCAGCCGCGGGTTCGCAAGCGCGGGGTTCACGCCGCGGGCTGCGAGCGATGGCCCGATGGCCCGAACCAGCACCAGTTTCGGTCCGCCGCGAACGATGAAGCCGCCGATCAGCTGTCCCTGGCCTGTATTAACGAAGCCGCGGGTCGAGATGTTCGCGAGATGGTGGTCTTCCGAGTCACGGAAGGAATCAAAGTCGAAGTCGATGCCGTCGATCTTGATCTTCGCCTTGAATTTTCCGTCTTGGAACTTGAACGAGCCGGTGAACGAAGCGCCATCGCCGAGCGTGATGGTGAACGTCCCCTTGAACTTGCGATTGTGGCGTGTGCCGTCGCGCTCGCGGTTGTCGAATTCGTCTTCGTCATCATCGGAGTCCTCATCATCGTCGCGGTCACCCGATTTATCATCATCGTCCGGCTCGATGTTCATGTCTCCGAACCCACCGAAGAAGCCGAGATTACCCTTCGCCATGATGAAAATCTTCCCGGCTGGATTGACCAGAACCTTAAGGTCGAAATTGCGGCCATCTTTGCCGCGCGCTTTCCCTTTGAAGCGACCGGCCAGCTCACCCCCTCTGCCGAAGAAGTCACTCAAGTCCGCTGTAAAAGTGCTGCCGCGGAAAGTCGCCGTTATCCTCGTTCCGGAGACTGAACCGGTAATCGTCTCGCCGTTGCTGAACGTGATGGTAAACGAGCCGTTAACGTCAATCGCCGCCGCACCCACGTTGCCTGAGCGCTGGCCTCTGTTAAAGACATAGGCCGAGATCGAACCATTGTTTTCGACGAGGAAGAGAATTTTGCTTCCGTCGCGTGCGTTCCCTTCGAAGAAACCGCGATTACTTTCCTGCGCGACCGCTGGCGCCGCCAAAGCGATGAGCAATGCGCTGATCTGAAGAGCTCTTATGAGCAGATGTTTCATGATTATTCCTCCGGTTTGTTGTTGAAGATGCATTCTTCCTACGTAACCGGCACAACAAATGGCTGTAGAGGTTCTAGTAATTCTGCACACATGCGTTCGGGAATAGCGCGTACGTGCCATTCGAATACGCATCTAAGCATCTGCCGCGCGCGTACTTCCGAGGGGGCGCATGGAACTGGAAAGAAAACTCGCAATTTTAGCGGACGCCGCGAAGTACGACGCCTCCTGCGCGAGCAGCGGACCGACTAAGCGCAATTCACGCACGTCTGGCGGGGTCGGATCGACAACCGGCAGCGGCATCTGCCACAGCTACACGCCCGACGGGCGGTGCGTGTCGCTCCTCAAGATTCTCCTTACGAACTGTTGCATTTACGATTGCCTCTACTGCATCAATCGCGCCTCCAGCAATGTGCAGCGGGCGCGTTTTACGCCTGAGGAAGTCGTCAACCTCACCCTCGACTTCTACCGCAGGAACTACATCGAGGGGTTGTTCCTTAGCTCCGGCATCATCCGCGATCCCGATTACACGATGGAGCAGGTGGTCGCCGTCGCACGCAAGCTGCGCACTGAGCATCAATTCCGCGGCTACATTCACCTGAAGACGATCCCGGAAGCTTCGCCGGCCCTGATCGGAGCGGCGGGCTGCTGGGCCGATCGCATCAGCATCAACATCGAGTTCCGACGGAGGTCGCGCTCGAGCAGCTCGCGCCACAGAAGAACTTCGCGAACACCGAGCGGGCAATGAGCAGCATCCGTGACAAGATCGCGGCGTCGAAGGCTGAGCGGCGGGAGAACAAAAAAGCACCCGTCTTCGCGCCGGGCGGCCAGAGTACGCAGATGATCGTCGGCGCCAGCGATACGCCCGACGCGACGATTCTGGCACGCGCCTCATCGCTCTATTCGAACCAGAAGCTGCGGCGCGTTTACTACTCCGCCTTCAGCCCGATCCGGATGCATCGAGCAAATTGCCGCTCATCGCGCCTCCGCTCGTCCGCGAACACCGTCTCTACCAAGCGGATTGGCTCGTGCGCTTTTACGGCTTCCGCGCCCACGAGCTCACGACCGCGACGAGACCGAACCTGGACCTCTCGGTCGATCCGAAGCTCTCGTGGGCGTTGCGCAATCGGCATCTCTTCCCAGTTGATCTCAACAAGGCGCCGCGCGAGCTGCTGTTGCGGGTTCCGGGACTCGGGACGAAATCGGTCGACCGCATCGTGAAGGTCCGCCGCTGGCACAAGCTGCGCACGGAAGATCTGCCGCGCCTGCACGTCTCGGTGAAGAAGGTGCTGCCGTTCGTCGTTTTGGCCGACTACAACGCAGCGAGCCTCGCGATTGATGACGGCGAGCTGAAGCGGAAGTTTGCGCCTCCCGACACGCAGCTCGATCTCTTCGCGACGGAATCATCTGTGCTGGCTGGGCAGCTCTAAGGAAGGGACGCCGCGCTGCGGCATCCGACGCGCGCCGCCACGTCACGAGCCTATGCATACTGACAACTGCCGATCACGCGCCTCGGACATCGCAGCGCGATGTCCCTACCCATGATTCAAATTACATTCGCGCCAACGTTCGACGACTGGCAGCGGGTCGCGCGACGCGCTCTGCAGGACGGCATTGCTCCCGAAGCGGTCATTTGGCAGGAACTCGCGGCCGATCAGCCATCGCTCGATATCTTCACGGAAGCGGAAGCGCAGCCCGCCGCAGTGACACGCGCCCCCGTCCGTGTGCCGCGCGCATTCGTCGAGCTTGCTCGAGCAGCGTCATTGAACCGCGAGGCGACCCGCTGGGCATTGCTCTACCGGCTGCTTTGGCGGCTCACGCACGGCGAGTCGAAGTTGCTCGAGATCTCCGTCGATCCCGATGTGAGCTTCGCCGTCGAGCTGCAGAAGTCCGTCCGCCGCGACATTCACAAGATGCGCGAGTT